>CAYUMA010000190.1:0-3202 GCA_964445675.1 uncultured Pseudomonadales bacterium
ACAGCGTACGGCCATGCAATCGGCCTGCTCCTCCTGGCGGTGTCGGGGTGTTCGCCGTTGGCGACGACCAGGGAATCCAGTGGGAGCACCCATGTGTTCGTTTGGGCCTGGGACGTCGACAAGGCCGCCGACGATTTTCTGGCGGTCGTGGACGTGGATCGCCGTTCGGCAACCTACGGGCAGGTCGTCCGCACGTTGCCGGCGCCAGGCGGGCGCGGCGCGCACCACGTCGAGTACGAGATGTCCACGAGCCAGCTCTTCGCCAACTCGTTCGAGACGGGGCACACGTTTGTCTTTGACCTCAGCGACCCAGTGCACCCGCGTCTGTTCAGTGACTTCGGCGATGCGGGACCATATTCGCATCCACACAGTTTCGCCCGCACGCCGAGCGGTACTGTGCTCGCCACCTATCAAGGTCTCGCGGCCGATCACCGCGCAACTGGCGGCTTGGTTGAACTGGACGACCGTGGGCGAATGCTCCGGGCCGCGAGCGCAGCAGATCCTCTCGATCGGGATCTGCGCCCATACAGTCTGGCCGTGGTCCCCCAACTCGACCGCGTGGTCACAACCTCGGCCGACATGCACGGAGTGACAGTCGGGCGGTCGGTTCAGGTGTGGCGCCTTTCCGACCTGACCCTGCTGCACACCGTGCTGCTGCCCCCCGGACCGCGCGGCAACGAGCACCTTCATCCCGCCGAAGTGAGAGCCCTTGGCGATGGAACGTCTGTGATGGTCGCAACGTTTCGCTGCGGGCTGTACGTGCTCTCCGAGCTCGACGGAATGCCCGTCGCCAAACTGGCGCGTTCCTTCCCGTGGTCGGCGGTGGAGGGCGAGGACACGGATTGCAACGTGCCCGTGCGGTCTGGTCGTTTCTGGGTTCAGCCCGTCGGCACCACCGGATCGCTGGTGGTGCTGGATGTGTCCACACCGGAGAAGCCAGTGATCGCAGACGAGCTCGCTTTCGGCGTTGATGCCCGCCCACACTGGCTCGCACTCGAACCCGGAGGAAAGCGCATCGTGATGACCGGCGGAGGAACACTGGCCGGTGGCGTTTACCTGATCGATATGGATCCAGAGACCGGAAAGCTTCAGCTCGCGCGCGATCTTCCAGCCACCGGGTCCGGAATTCCCGGAATCCGGTATGACCGTGACGAGTGGCCCCACGGCAAGACCGGTCCGGCTTTCGCGCATGGAGCGGTGTTTGGTTCCGTGAAATGAACTCGATCATCGGGAGGTATCGAATGGAGGCGCGTTGGATCGACAGTACGCGGCTGACGTCTGATCGGCTTTCACCAAGGGCTGCCTAACCTCCAAATGCAGCCGACGCTGATTTGGCGTCGTTAGCCAGCCTAGATCGCGATACGGACTATCGATATGCCAGTTCCGACCTACGACAAGTTCATCGAACCAGTCCTGCGGTGTCTGGCGACTCACGCCGACGGCGCAGCCGCCAGAGACGTGCATGCGGCCGCCGCCCAGGCACTCGGCCTGAGCGATAGCGACCGGGCCGAACTCCTTCCAAGTGGCGCCCAACATGTATTCAAGAATCGTGCAGGCTGGGCGCACGATCGCTTGAAGCGCGCCGGATTATCAACGAGCAGCCGGCGTGGTTTCTGGCAACTTACCGAGGCCGGCCGAAACTTTGCCCGCGACAACCCGTCACCGTTGCCTGAGAACGTCTTGGAGACTCTGGCGGTCTGGCATAACGATGTTCGCCTTCGGCCAGACACCGCGGAGAACGTGGAATCGGCGACAGCATCGACGATTGTGGCCGACCGAGGAACTGTCAGCCCAGACGACCGACTGGAACAGGCGCTATCAGAGCTTCGGCAGGGGGTGATTGCGGAACTGGTGGAGTTGCTCTCGCAGGTCTCACCTCAGTACTTCGAAACGATCGTCCTGGACCTCCTGCACAAGATGGGTTATGGCACAAGCCGCGCCGACCTCGTCCGGGTCGGGCGGTCAGGCGACGGCGGCATCGACGGGATCATTTCTCTCGACCGACTTGGTCTTGAGAAGGTGTACGTCCAAGCAAAGCGCTGGCAGAACTCGGTCGGCCGGCCGGAAGTGCAGGCCTTCTTCGGCGCGATTGCCGGTAATCACGCCACGAAAGGTGTGCTGATAACCACGTCGGCCTTCAGCCAGCAGGCGGTCGCATACGCGGGTTCCGTCGATGGCGTGGTCCTGGTCGACGGAAGCAAATTGGCGGACCTCATGATTGAACACGAGGTGGGTGTGGCTTCTCGACCGGTCCGAGTGCCGAAAATCGATTCCGATTACTTCGAGGAATAGTAGCGATCTGGCTAACAACCGCATGCAGCCGACGACGGCTGGTGCAACGATGAGCCGCCGCGGCTGATGCGGGACGTTAGACCGCTGAACCACGATCAAGACCGATCGGACAAGATTGAGTAGGCGGGAAGATCTCCACCGATGTCGGGCCGGCCTTGCTGACGACGCTATACTGGCCGGCATGCCCGTCATCGCGATCTTCTTCGGCATCGTGATTCGGATGTACTACAAGGAGCACGAACCCCGGCACTTCCACGCCGAGCATCAGTCGCAGCAGGGCAAGTTCGACTTCGACGGGAGCCAGATCGTGGGCAACATCTCGTCGAAGAATGCCCTCAAGTTGATTCGACAGTGGGCTCAGCTTAACCGTCGGGCCTTGGACGCCAACTGGGCTAACATCACGGCGGGTAGGCCGCTGGATCGCATCCCGCCGCTGGAGTAAAGGAGAGAGCATGGCGTTTCTCCCGAACGTGGTTCGCGCCAAGTACGACACGGAATTCAGAATTCGTCTCACGTTCAATGACGGGATCGAGGCGAGCGTCGATTTTCGACCGTGGCTTTCCGGACCGGTCTTCGAGCCTCTGAAGCAATTGGCGTACTTTCGGAAGTTCTTCGTCGATGGCGGCACGGTCGCATGGCCGAACGGCGCCGACATTGCGCCGGAGACTCTGTACGACGCGGCGAAAGCCACGCGGTCTAACCACGATTTGCAGCCGACGGCGGCGAGCGCAAAGATGCGCCGCCGCGGCTGAAATCTACCGTTAGGCGGACAGACGCAGGAAACGAATATGAGCCAGGTCAAGTACTGGGCGAGATGGGTCGCTGTCATCCCGGGAGCTGTTCTCGTCGGGCTTCTCATGACCATTCCGCTTCATCTAATCCTCTACAATACGCTCTCGAATTTCATCGA
>CAYUMA010000191.1:0-2204 GCA_964445675.1 uncultured Pseudomonadales bacterium
CCTGCCGTGGCGTCGATTCCTCGATGAGTTGTGGGATACCGGACTCGGCTTGGTCTGACCGAGTTCGGCGCCTTCGTGCCGAGATTCAGTCGCGCCGCATATCGAACAACAGCACCTCGGCGTCGGTGCCTGCTTCGATCACGAGCGCGCCGGGTTCGTCGACCGCCACACCATCGCCTTGCACGAGGCGTTCGCCGTTCAGTGCGACGTCGCCGCGCGCGACTTGCAGCCATGCGGCGCGACCTTTGCCCAGCGTGTGCTCGAGCCGCACTCGCGCGGACAGTAGCGCCGCATACAGATCGACGTCCTGATGGATCGTCACCGACCCGTCGCGGCCGTCCCGCGAACCAACCAGACGCAGGCGATCACGGCGCTCTCCGGCGTCGAAGTGCTGCTGCTCGTAACTCGGCGGGTCCCCTTCCCGCTCCGGCAGAATCCAGATCTGCAGGAAATGCACCGGGTCTGACTTGGACGGATTGAACTCGCTGTGGCGGATGCCGGTGCCGGCCGACATCCGCTGCACGTCGCCGGGACTAATCACCGAGCCGGTGCCGAGGCTGTCTTTGTGCTCGAGCGCGCCGCCCAACACGTACGAGATGATTTCCATGTCGCGGTGCGCGTGCGTATCGAAACCCTGCGCGGGTTCGACGCGATCTTCATTGATCACGCGCAGTACGCCGAATCCCATGTGCTTGGGATCGTGGTAGTTGCCGAACGAAAACGTATGTTTGCTGTGCAACCAGCCGAAGTTCGCGCTGCCGCGTTGCGCTGACCGTCTGATGTCCATGAACGTAAGACTCGTTGTCGAAAGATCGGCATCGATCATGGCGCCGGCGGGTCGCTCCCCGCCAGCACTTGTGTTTTCGCCGTATCCTTGTTTGTATCGCGGTTCCCACCCGACCACACCCGCCCCGCATCCGCCGTCGAGGAGTTCAGTTCATGACCTACGCACCCGCCCATCGCGCGTTCTACGACGCCGACAGCCACATCATGGAGCTGCCGAATTTTCTGCGCGATTACGCCGATCCCGAGCTGCGCGACCTGATCCCGCCGGTGAACTACAGCGCCTCGATCGTCACCGACGAGGAGGTCGCGGTCATCGTCGCACGCGGCGGTCGCCACAGTGACGAGCACAAGGCAGAACTGCTCGCGCTCGGGGACAAACTGATCGAGAGTTCGAAGGAGATTCAGGCGCTCGGCGCATTCGACTCGGCGGAGCGGACGCAAGCGCTCGACATGCTCGGCTTCAAACGCCAGCTCGTGTTCGCGACGCACAGCGTGGCAGTGCCGTTTTCGCCCAGTTCGAAGATGACGCTCGAGGTGCGCTACGGCTCTGCGCGCGCGCACAACCGCGCGATGGGGGCGTTCTGCAAGAACGACGCGCGCCTGCTGGGTGTCGGCGTGGTGCCACTCGATGATCCGGCACTCGCCATCGCCGAGCTCGATCACGCGATCAAACAAGGTTTGAAAGCCATCTGGGTACCGCACCGACCGTGCGGCGACAAAGCGCCGGGTCACGTCGAGTTCGATCCGTTCTGGGCGCGACTGACCGAAGCCGGCGTGCCGTTCGTGCTGCACGTCGGCGGCGCGCCGCTGCAACTGAACAAGGCGTGGTCGAACACTGGTCGTCCGCCGACGAAGGATTGGCTCGGCGGCGGCGAGAACGTGCGCAGCAAAGACATTGCGATCCTGCACGAAGGCCCCGAGACGTTTTTGAGCATGATGCTGATCGACGGCGTGTTCGAACGTTTCCCGGGCCTGCGCGGCGCGAGTGTCGAACTCGGCGCCGGCTGGGTGCCGTCGTTGCTGACGCGGCTCGACTGGGTTGCCCAGCACTGGAGCAAAGCGGACAAAAACCTCGCGAATTTCAAGCGCAAACCGTCCGAGCAGCTGACGCAGCAATGCGCGTTCACGCCGTACGTATTCGAAGACGTGGGCATGCTGATCGACCAGTCGAACGAAGATCTGTATCTGTTCTCGAGCGACTACCCGCACATCGAAGGCGGCCGCAATCCGATCGCACGCTTCGAACGCTCCTTGGGCGAGCGCGCCGATTCGATACGCGAGAAGTTTTACGCAGAGAATTTCCTGCGTATCTTTCCACAAGCGCGCTCAGACGAGCGCCCGGACGCGCGCTTGCCTGCTGCGTGCGCTGCCTAGTTCATAAGACGGAGACTGACGATGGCACGACTCAAGTTCGGCGC
>CAYUMA010000192.1:0-6744 GCA_964445675.1 uncultured Pseudomonadales bacterium
GGTTCCGCGGCGCCTTCGCGCCGTATTACGCGACGCCGGTGTACAACAAGTTCCTCGCATGGGCCGGGTTCGAAGACGCGGCAGAGACGATCACCGAGGGCTGGGCGGCGAAGGACCGGGCCAAGACCGGCGGCGCGTTGACCGATGCGCTGATCGATGAGGTTGCGATCATCGGCAGCGAAGAGGAATGTCGGGAACGTATACGCGAAGACGCGGCCGGTGGCGTGCACACGCACATCCTGGCGCCGTTGGCGGGCTCGAACGCGGCGGAGGCAATGCGCACGTTCAAGGCGTTTACGCCGGATCAGTTTTCGTTATGACGAGGCTCACTGAGGGGATGTCGAGGTGGAATACCACAAGATCATCGTCGATGTGCCACGGCCGAAGGTTCAGCGCATCACGTTGAACCGGCCCGAAAAGCGCAATCCATTGTCGAACGAACTGCGCGGGGAGATGTTCCATGCGCTCGAGACTGCCGACAACGATGCGAACATCGCGGTCACGATCATCCGCGGCGCAGGCGAGTGTTTTTCGGCCGGCTACGATCTGAAGTCCAATGTCGCGGAAGGCCAACCGTTTCACACGGCCGCGGGTCTGGGAAACTGGCCGCGACACGTCGTCGACGGGTTTTTCAGAATGTGGGATCTCGCGAAACCGGTGATCGCGCAAGTGCACGGCTACTGCCTCGCGGGCGGCACTGAACTTGCGACGGCGTGCGACCTCGTCTACGTCGCGGAAGACGCCAAGATCGGCTATCCCGTCGTGCGCGCGATCAGTCCGCCGGACAATCAGTTTTATCCGTGGATCGTCGGTCTGCGGCGTGCGATGGAGTTGATGCTCACGGGCGATTCGATGTCCGGCCTCGATGCGGTCGAATGTGGTTTCGCGAATCGTGCATTTCCGCGCGCCGAACTCGAAGAGCGGGTGCTCGACATCGCCGAACGTGTCGCGAAAGTGCCGTCGGACATCCAACAGCTCAACAAGCGCGCAGTGCATCGGCAGATGGATGCAATGGGGATACGCGCCGGGATTCGTGCCGGCACCGAGATGCAGGCGCTCGCGACGTTCACTCACGCGACGCAACAGCATCTCGCGGAGTTGCGCAATGGACTGACGCAGGCGCTGACTAAACGCGATCAGGAGTTCGGGGATTACCGTACGACGAAGAAGTGAACGCGACGGCCCAAGACTGAGAGATCACGACGCCTGACGCAACGCCGCAATCCGCTCATCGAGCGGCGGATGCGATGCGAACAGTGCGCCGAATCCCCGTCGCACGCCGCTCGAAATACCAAATGCAGTCAGCGCCTCGGGCATCGTGTCCGGCATCTGGCTTGGCGCCTTGAGGCGTTCCAGCGCGCTGATCATGTTGTCGCGACCGGCGAGTTGCGCGCCCGCGGCATCCGCCCGGAATTCGCGATGGCGGGAGAACCACATCACGATGATGCTCGCGCCGATACCGAGCACGACTTGGGCGATCATCGACGTGACGAAAAATCCCATGCCGCCGCCCTGGCGACCTTCGCCGCGGAAGACCAGACGATCCACCAGCATCCCGATGATGCGCGCGAAGAAGATCACGAACGTATTCAGCACGCCTTGAATGAGCGTCAGCGTCACCATGTCGCCATTCGCGACGTGGCCGATTTCATGTGCAAGCACGGCCTTCACTTCTTCGGGGCGCATGCTCTGCAGCAGGCCGGTACTGACGGCGACGAGTGCGTTGTTTTTGCTGGCCCCGGTCGCAAACGCGTTCGGTTGTGGTGACTGAAACACCGCGACTTCAGGCATGCCGATGCCGGCCTCGCGGGACAGCTCTTTGACCGTATCGAGCAGCCAGCGCTCCGTTTGACCGCTCGGCTCGCTGATCACTTGCGCGCCGGTTGACCTCTTTGCCGCCCACTTCGAGATCAGCAGCGACACCAACGAGCCACCCATCCCGAAGACGGCCGCGAAGATCAGCATCCCCGTCAGGTTCATGCCGACGCCTTGCTGGTACAGGAACTGATCCAGTCCCAGCAGGCGAAACGTGATGCTGGCGACCAGCAGCACCGCGATGTTGGTGCCTAAAAACAGCAGAATGCGCATGAATCGAATTCCTCGGTTGTCCGTTGGACCTAAAAAACGCGTGCGAGTGCCGCGTTCCGTAACACCATTGTATGGGGACTGCCGGCGGATGAATCAAGCGCCGACTTGGATATCATCGCGGGTCGAGCAATCCCGAGTAGTCATATGGATGTCTTGTACCTCGTGCGCCACGGCGAGACCGAGTGGAACCGTCAGCAGCGCCTGCAGGGACGTCTGGATTCGCGGCTGACGGAGCAAGGCCGTGAACACGCGCGGCGCAACGGCGAGTTGCTGGCGCGCGAAGCCGTCGAACATTTGTGGGTATCCCCACTGGGGCGAACTCGCGAAACCGCGGCGCTGATTGCCTCGCACTGCAACGTCCCGGCGACGTACGACGATCGTTTGATGGAGCGCCACTGTGGCGCGTGGGAGGGATTGACGATCGACGAAATCGTCGCGCAGTTTCCGCAGGAGTGGGCCGAGCGCTCGCGCGATCCGTTTCATCACCGTCCACCGGCCGGCGAAAACTTGCCCGACATGCTGTTGCGCGTGGCGCCGCTGGCCGTGCGACTGCGTGAGCTACCGCAGCGACGAGTTGCGATCGTCTCGCATGGGATCGTGGGCCGCGTGCTGTTGGCGCACTTTCTCGGGCTCTCGCCGACTGAGGCCGATCGCGTCAGGCAGCCAAATGATCTCGTCTATCGACTGGATTTCTCCGGCGACGCGGCGATCAGCGACCACTTTCGCGCCGGTGAAGGGCCGCATGCCGGACTCTTCATGGTGGCGCCGGATCAAGTCGGCTAGTTGCCAATTCAGCGCGTTGCCGCCGTACAATCGCCCTCCGCATTCATAATCCGGAGTCGCTCGATGAAAGTAGATGGCGGAGTGGGTTGGGAGCTCGACAAGGTTGGCGCCGAGGCTAAGGCGCTCGAAGAATTGGGCTACAGCGGAATCATGACGGCGGAAACGTCGCATGACCCGTTCTTTCCGTTGGTCGTTGCGGCGATGAACACACAGCGCATCGAACTGATGACATCGATCGCTGTCGCGTTTGCGCGCACGCCGATGATCCTGGCGAACATCGGGCACGATCTGAACGCGGTGTCGAAGGGCCGCTTCATACTCGGCATCGGTTCGCAGATCCGGCCACACATCGCAAAACGTTTCAGCATGCCGTGGTCGGCCCCGGCTGCGCGGATGCGCGAGTTCATCCTCGCGATGCGTGCGATCTGGGCGACATGGCATGAAGGCAAACCGTTGGAATTCGCCGGGCGGTTTTATACTCATACGTTGATGACGCCGTTCTTCACGCCGACGAATAACGAGTACGGCGCCCCCAAAGTGTTTCTCGCGGCCGTCGGCCCGATGATGACCGAGGTCGCCGGTGAAGTGGCGGACGGCGTGATCATCCACGCGTTCACTACCGAGAAATACCTGCGCGAAACCACGCTACCGGCGTTGCAGAGGGGCTTCGAGCGTGCCGGCAAATCGCGCAAAGATTTTGAGATCAGCTATCCGGTGTTCGTCGTGACCGGCAAGGACGATCAGGCGATCGAGGCGGCCAAGGTCGCGACGCGCCGCCAGATCGCGTTTTACGGATCGACACCCGCGTATAAGCCAGTGCTCGACTCGATCGGCGTCGGGGATCTGCAGAGTGACCTCAACAGCATGTCGAAACAGGGCCGTTGGGAAGAGATGGGCCAGCTGATCACCGATGACATCGTCAAGGAATTTGCGGTGATCGGACCGCCGTCGTCGATTGCGGGCCAGATCAAATCGCGGTACGGCGATCTCATTGACCGAACTTCGGCGGCGTACGCGAATATCCCGCACGAAGATCGCAAGAAGATCATCAGCGAATTGACGAACTAAACAGCGCTCCGTAGCAAAGGAATCAAAGGATGAAAGTAGATGCAGGGCTTGGTCACCAGCTCGAACGCGTCCCCGCCTCGGCGAAAGAGAGCGAGGCGATGGGATACGACGGTGTGCGCACCGCGGAGATGAACCACGACCCGTTCTTCCCGCTGCTGCTCGCGGCGGAACACACGCAGAAGATCGAACTCATCAGTTCGATCGCGGTGGGTTTCGCCCGCAGCCCGATGCTGCTCGCGAACATCGGCCATGATCTGAACGCCTACGCTAAGGGGCGCGTGACCATCGGCCTGGGTTCGCAGATCAAACCGCATATCACCAAGCGTTTCAGTATGCCGTGGGGCGCGCCGGCCGCGAAAATGCGCGAGCTGGTGCTGGCGATGCGCGCGATCTGGGCGAACTGGTACGACGGGACCAAGCTCGAGTTCGTTGGCAAGTTCTACAACCACACACTGATGACACCGGCGTTCACGCCGGAAAACAAAGAGTACGGCGCGCCGAAGGTGATTCTGGCCGCGGTCGGACCGCATATGACGGAAGTCGCCGGTGAAGTTGCCGACGGCATGATCATTCATCCGTTCAGCACGCTGCCGTTCATCAACACGGTGACGTTGCCGGCGATCGAGCGCGGGCTCGCGAAGGCCGGACGGCGCCGCGCGGATTTCGAAATTTCGTATTCGAACTTCGTTGTCTCCGGCCGTACCGAGGAAGAGTTCAAGAAGTCGAAGCAGGCGAACAAGGAGCGCATCGCGTTCTACGGATCGACGCCGGCGTATCGCGGCGTACTCGAGTCGATCGGCGTCGGCGATCTGCAAACCGAACTGAACACCATGTCGAAACAGGGCCGCTGGAAAGAGATGGGCGGGCTGATTACCGACGATATCCTCAACGAATTCGCTGTTGTTGGGGAGCCGAAGACGATCGTGCCGGAAATGAAACGTCGCTACGGCGCGTTCGTCGATCGCAGTTCGGCCTCGTTCGAGTTCGTCGATCGCGACGCGCGCAAAGCGATGATCGCGGACTTGCGGGGAGGCTGAGCGATGGCGTTGCCGCGCGAGTTGGCGCTCGATGCGTCGTAGATCGACGAATTGATGACCGGGTTGTGGAACATGCGGATCGCGACGCTCGGTCCGCGCAATCGCATCAACCTGACGCCGATGTGGTTCGGTTGGGCCGGCGGACGCGTGTACTTTTACGGACGCGGCCAGAAGGTCGTCAATCTGCGCCGCAACCCCGCGTGCACAGTGCTCGTCGACCGCAACGAGATATTTCCGGAACTGCAGGCGGTGATGCTGCAAGGTCAAGCTCGCGTGCTCGAAGATGCCGCGGCCAAGGCAGCGGATCCGCACCTGGCGGAGGCGAGAATCCAGATGGGCCGCAAATACAACGGCGGTCATGGTGCCGCTGCAGTCGACGACCCGCCGCCCAACAATACGAGCGCCGGTGGCCGCAATCGCCGCTGGGTGGTCGTCGTGCCGGAGCACAGCGTCACGTGGGATAACTTCAAGATCGGCAAGCGACGCTAATGGCACTGAAGGAGCTCCATGCGGCCGCGGTCGGGATGCCCGAGTTCACGTTCACCCCTGTCAGCAATGTCAGCGTGTTCGATCTGTCGAGCCATGCACTGGCACGCGAAGCGCTGAAGTTCGGGCTCGACACGCCGGGCAACGACTACAACGTTTATGTACTCGGCCTCGATCGCAGCGGGCGGATGACTGCGACACGCGAATTTGTCGAAGCGTGGGCTGGAGCCCAACCGCCCGCCGACGATTGGATTTACGTGTTCGACTTCGAGGCGCCGTCGACACCGCGCCCGATCCGCTTGCCCGCCGGAACCGGCAAGCGCTTCAAGGTAGCCGTCGATGAAGTGATTCCGACGCTCGCGCGGGAACTCGCTTCCGCGTTCAGCAGCGAGTCGTATCAGCACCAGGCAACGACGCTGCGCGCCCAGAACGATGCGCAGATACAGAGTCGATTGACTGCGCTCGAAGCGCAGGCGAGCGCGGCTAAGTTATCGATCATCAATACGCCTCAAGGCGCGATCGTCGCGGCGATCGGGCCCGACGGGAATCCGATGCCGATCAACATGCTCGCCGCCGAACAACGCGCCGAACTCGACGAACGCAGCCGGCAATTGATGGAGCAGATGGCCGAGATCAATCGTGACGCAGCGCGATTTCAGCGGCAGTTCTTCGAGACGTTGCGCGGATTCAATCGCGATTTGGCTGCACGTGCGACCGATGGCCTGCTCGCCGGACTCAGCGATCGTTTTCAAGCATTCCCCAAACTGACCGAGTGGATCGAGGGGTTGCGGCGCGACTTGGTGGAACACTACGAGCTGCTTGTCGCCACCGAAGACGGCGTCGTGGCGCCCCGTACCGAACGCGCTCAGCGGCGCTATTCGATCAATCTGCTGGTCGACCGCAGCCGGGAAACGCATCCACCGGTGATCTGTGCGCACAACCCGACCTACGAGAATCTGTTCGGCTTCATCGAGTATCGGCAATTGCCCGGCGGCGGACTCGATACCGACGTCACGCTGATTCGTCCCGGCGCCCTGCATCTCGCGAATGGCGGCGTGCTGATTCTGCGGGCCGAAGCGCTGGTGCGCGACCCGATGTTGTGGATGTTTTTGAAGGGCGCGCTGCGCGACGGCGAACTGCGCATCGAGGAGTTCTACCGCGCCAACTCGCCGCCGTTAGCGGGTGCGCCAAAGCCGATCCCGGTGCCGCTCGAAATCGACGTCATCATCGTTGGCGCGCCGCAGTGGTACTACGCGTTCTTCGCGCAGGATCCGGAGTTTCA
>CAYUMA010000193.1:0-2295 GCA_964445675.1 uncultured Pseudomonadales bacterium
CTTGAGTTGGTAGACCACCTGCCCTGCTTCAGGACGCGTTGACAGCAGTAACCTCAGAGGCCCCCAGCGAGGGCTTCAACCGCACGCGCGATCGGCGTCTGAGCGGACCGTACGTCACGCCTGCGACGCCGCTAGCCCCAGCCAGAACTGGGTGACGCCGTCGAGGAACATCTGGATCGCGAGCAAAACGAGCAGCATGCCCATGAGCCGCTCGAGCGCGCGCACGCCGCGATCTCCGAGCGCCTTCATCAACCACGGCGAGCACGCGAGGATCAGCGTGGCCGCGCTCCATGCGAGCACGAGTGCGAGGCACCATTGCCAGATTTTCTCGGGATGCGCCGACGACTGCAGCAGCAGGATCGCAATCGTCGACGGGCCGGCGACCAACGGCATTGCAAGGGGGACGATGAACGGGTCGACGACCTCGTCGTCCTCACTGTCCGACGGCCGCGGAAAGATCATTCGCAGCGCGATGATGAAGAGCAGAATGCCGCCGGAGAGTCGCAGCGTCGGCTGCGTCAGCCCGAGAAACGTCATCACGGGATTGCCCGCAAACAGGAAGAACAACAGGATCGCGAGTGCGATGAGCAGTTCGCGCGCGACGATCTTCGACCGCGTCCGCGGCTCGAACCGCGCCAACACCGCATTGAAGACCGGAATGTTGCCGAGCGGATCCATGACGAAGAACAGCGTCACCGCGACCGCAAGCACTTCGGCGTAGTTCACCCCGGCTTCTTCAGAGGGATTCGACGAGCGCTTCGAATGCAGCCACGCGCGGCTCGAGTCGGTCGATCGTGCCGCGCCAGAAAGCCGGACCATCCAGCGCAGCACCGAGGTGCTTGTGCGCCAGCGGTTCCGCGTTCATGCGTCCGGTGTCGCGCAACAATGCGACGTAGCGCTGATAAAAATCCGGGCCTCCGGTTGCGCGGCGCAGATACACGCCCATGCTGAACAGGTAACCGAACAGATACGGGAAGTTGTAGAACGAAAGCCCCGAAATGAAGAAGTGCAGCTTCGACGCCCAGAACATCGGATCGGGTTCGCAGCACGCATCGCCATACCATTCCTGCCATGCCTGCGACATCAACGCTTCCAATTCGGCCGGCCGCAGCGGGCGTTCGTCGCGCTTCTCGTAGAACGACTTCTCGAAGCTGAATCGCGCCGGAATGTTCAGCATGAACGACGGGATCGCCGCGATTTCTTCCCACATGATTTCGAATTTTTCGCGCGGCGTGCCGGCGCGCGCCAGCAGCGCGTCGCGCACCGCGGTTTCGCCGAACGTGCTCGCGGTCTCCGCGAGCGACATGCCGTAGCTGCGTTGACTATCGGGCAGATCCCGCATCACCCATGAGTGAAACGCGTGACCCAACTCGTGCGCCAGCGTAATGACGTCAGACTGGGAGCCCTGATACGTCATGTACACGCGCGGCGTACGCGACTTCTCGAACCCGGTGCAATAAGCGCCCGGGCGTTTGTGCGAGCTGACCGTGCCCTCGATCCACGACTTGTCCCGCATCATCCGCACGAAGTCGCCCATCGTGGCATCGACTTCGCCGTACGCATCCGCAATCAGCCCGATCGCGGTGTCGAACGCAATCGGGCGCTCGTCGCCCGCCAACACGGGCGCCGGTGCGCGCATATCCCAAGGGCCGATCTGCTCGCGGCCGGTCGCGCGCGCCATCGCCTTTGCGGCGCGGCGCGCCAGCGGACGGGCAGCAACGGTCGCGTCCAACAGCGCATCCAAGGTGCGCCGCTCGAGCCGATTCATGTGTACCGGCGCGTCGAGGAAATGCACGGGTTGCACCTTCGAGCGCTTGCGATTCAATTCGAGCCGCCAGCCCGCGATTGCGTTGATCGCCGCGGCGCACGATTCCTCGTGCGTCCGCCACGCCGCGTTGATGCCGAGCCACGCCTCCTTGCGCGTGCGTTCATCCGGCTTCTGCAGCAACCCGCCCGCCTCCGCGACACCCATCGAGCGCAGCTCGTTACCGACCTGCACCTGACACGTCATCGTCGACGACAGCTGGCTGTACATACGGCCCCACGCGTGAATGCCGTCCTGCGCGAGCCCCCCCACGAGATTCTCTTCGGCGAGGCCGAGCCGCTCGTGCCGCCGCTGCCGTCCATGCCTGACTTTGAACGCCGAGTGCGCGACGGTCGGGTCGGTCAGATACGCCTCGACGATCTCGTCGGCGACCAGGTCCAGATACTCCGACCACGGCTCGAGCAGCTCGCCGTAACGTTTCTGGTATTTCTGCAAGCGTCCCTGCAGCGCCTGCGCCGCGTCGTCCTGCG
>CAYUMA010000194.1:0-2293 GCA_964445675.1 uncultured Pseudomonadales bacterium
TCGCGAGAACGACCTCACGGTCAATCCGCTGCGAGAGAAAAAACTCACCAACGTGCGCGCCGCAGGCAGTGATGAAAACGTCATCCTGACGCCGCCGGTGCGACTGTCGCTCGAACAGTCGCTGGAGTTCATCAACGATGACAAACTCGTCGAGGTCACGCCGCATTCGATTCGAATCCGCAAGCGGCATCTGACCGAAAATCAGCGCAAGCGGGAGGCGCGCGGCTGAGTGGACGCGCTGCTGCAGCGCGTAACACAGGCGAGCGTGGACGTCGGCGGAACGCGGATTGCCACGATCGCGTCGGGGCTGCTGGTTTTCGTCGGCGTCTTTCCGCAAGACTCCGCGGAGGTAGCGCAATCGCTCGCGGATCGCACACTGGACCTGCGGATTTTTGCCGACGCCGCGAAACCGATGAATCGCAGTGTCGTCGACGTCGGCGGCGAAGTCCTCGTCGTGTCTCAATTCACGCTTGCCGCGAATACGCGCAAGGGCCGGCGTCCGAGTTTCGATTCCGCCGCGCCGCCCGAACAGGCTCGTTCGTTGTACGAGGTATTTGTCGAACGCGTTCGATTCCGACTAGGCGCCGTTGCGACAGGGAGATTCGGCGCCGACATGCAAGTGGCCCTGATCAATGACGGGCCGGTGACGTTTCTACTCAGTAGCAGTTGAACGCGCGTTGTCAGTCTGCGGGCGCAGACTTCGAGCGACGCTCAGCCAGACGCGCGAAGAAGACGCCAGCCTCGAACAATAGCCACATCGGTACCGCGAGCATCACCTGCGACACGACGTCCGGTCCGGGCGTCAGAATCATGCCGACAGCAAAACACCCAACGATCACGTAAGGGCGCTTGGCCGTCAGGCTTTGCGTGGTCGTGAGCCCCGTCGAGACGATCAGAAATGTCGCGATCGGGATTTCGAAGCAGAAGCCGAACGCAAAGAACAACCCGAGCACGAAATCGAGATACTGATTGATGTCGGTCATCATCGTCACGCCGGTTGGCGTGACGCCGGCAAAGAACGTGAAGACCAGTGGAAACACGAGGTAGTAAGCGAACGCCATACCGAGGTAATAGAGGATGACGCTCGATACGAGCAGCGGCATCGCAAACCGCTTCTCGCGCATGTACAGGCCAGGCGAGACGAATGCCCATATCTGGTGAAGGATCACCGGCATCGCGAGGAAAAACGACAAGTAGATCGACAATTTGAACGGCGTCAGAAACGGCGACGCAACCTGTGTCGCGATCATCGTGGCGCCGGTCGGAAGACTCGCCATCAGTGGGGCAGCGACCCACGTATAGATGTCGTTGGCGAAATAGTAGAGCGGAAAAAACAGCAGCAGCACGGCGAGTAGCGCTTTGAGGAGACGTTCGCGCAGCTCGATGATGTGATCGAGAAACGGCCGTTCGTCGGCATCGACTCGAACGTCGTGCTCGTCGGCGGGCGCGGGCAGTTCCTTCAACCGACTTGCCATTGTCGTCAGGCGCTTGGTCGAGCGTCGGTCGCCGGCGACGTGGAATTTGTTGCGGGAGTCGGATCCGGCGTCAGTGTGGTCCTTGGCACCGTTGCCGGTTTCACCGCGCACGTCACGCTCGATCCGTTTGATCTGGTCCATGACCGCTTCGTTGTGAAGCTGTCGGCGAATCTCGTCCATGCCGATCTCGCGTTCGATCTCGGTTTTCATCGTCGTGAAGGTCCTGCTGAGGCGACCGATCCAGAGGCCAAGCGTTCGCAATGCGTTTGGCAGTTTGTCCGGGCCGAGTACCAGGAGCGCGATGACGCAGACGACGACCAGCTCGGGAAAGCTGAATTCAAACATTCGTGTCCTGTTTGCGCGCTTCCGCGGGGCGCGGGCTGCGCTCGATTTCGCCTTCGATTACGCGCTCGCGCGGTTTCGGCGCGGCTTCCTCTTCCTTGACCGCAGATCGGAACCCCTTGATCGCATTGCCGAGATCGGCGCCCAGCGTCTTCAGGCGCTTGGTACCAAACAACAATAAGACGATGCCGAGGATGACGAGCAGTTCACCCATACCGATGCCGAACATTTGAGTCTCCCTACGATGCGGCTTGCGTCGGGCATTATACGCGCGGGTGGTCAGTCGTTCTGCGAAGTGGTTCTGCCTGCTTTTTCGAGGTGGCCGGACACCCCGAAGCGGCGCGCGAGTTCGTCCATCACCCAGACGGGGCGCTGCTCGAGGTGAACGAGCATCACCATCGTGTGGAACCACAGGTCCGCGACCTCGCCGATCAGCGCGTTGTCCCGCTGTGTCGGGTCGGCATTTTTCGCGGCGA
>CAYUMA010000195.1:0-11128 GCA_964445675.1 uncultured Pseudomonadales bacterium
GGCGTTCAAGTCGTGCTCCAGCAGAAACGTTGTGGTTGATGCCGCGCCGCTTACTGCGCGTTCAACCCAGCGGGCCGAACTTCACGGGCGTCGGTAGTGGGGCGGGCTCCACGATGTGGATCTTCCCGCTGTCCAGAATCACTTCAAAACTGCGTATCGGTTTGCTGGCCGGTGGTGCCACCGCGCGGCCATCGCGGATGTCGAAGCGAGCACCGTGCAGCGGGCAGACGATCGAGTGGCCTCTGAGGTGACCTGCGTCGAGCCTCGATGATGCATGGCTGCAGCGGTTCTCAACGGCATATACGTTGCCTTCGACTCTGCACAGGAGGACTTCCAACCCATCGATCACGCAAACGCGCTTGCCGCCATCGGCGATCGCGCTGATGGGTGCTAACGGGATCAATCTGCCGCGCGCTACTTCCAACTAGCTCACCCATTTGACCGATTCGCGAAATAGATAGTCGTCCAGCGTTTTGTGGAAATGCCGAACGCGCAACTCCTGGTCCGAAATCCACAGGCCGCGGTAGCCGCGTGAGTTCATCCCGCGCTGCACGTTCGCGAGGTTCGATGCGTCCTGGTCGAGCACCTCACCGATCGAATCCACGCCGTGTACGAGGCGTCGATGGTCCGGCCGTGCCGGCGGGGTCTGACCCCTCGGGATCATCATGTAGTTCTGCAGATCGAAGTACATCCGGTTGGGATCGGTTTCGTGCGGCCGCTGGCGGAACAGCATCATCGAATTGCAGTGGATGTTCAGCGTGATGTTCGGAAAAATCATGTAGTGGTAGTCGTCGGTCAACTGGTCGTCGTTGAGATCCGAAACGTCGTAGCCCATCGCCTTGGAATTCGTCCGTAAATGGTTCTGCAACGCGCGACGCACACCCAGACCGTCGCCGTGATAGTTCGTTAGGTCGAAGCCGTACATGGCCGCGTATCCCTTCAAGGCATCGGTGATCACGCTGCCGTCGGGCACGTGCGTGCTGACGACGCCGAACGGAATCAGGTAGCGGCTGTGCCGTTCGTAGCAGTCGATCTGCACGTCGTAGTCTTCGAGCATCGTCAACAACTGCGGATGCGTGCCGATGACGTGATACGTTTCATTGAATGCATCGACCGACGCTTTCCAGTTGCAGTTCCATTCGACCGTCACGTCGTTGACGAGCGCCATGCGGTCGAAGTGATACGGATCCAGATGCTCGGGAATGACGCCGAGATAATCCGTTAGCGGTTCGGCCTCGGGGTTCATGTTGAACCAGACGAATCCGCCCCACGTTGCGCACGCGAGCCGTTTGACCGACAACTTGTCGCACGGCGCACCCTGCGGAAACGTCTCTGCATCGGGAACGTGGATCAACTCGCCCTTCAGGTTGTATTCCCAGCGGTGGTAGGAGCAGGCGAATGTCTTGGTATTGCCGCCTGCGCCATAGGCAATCTGGTTGCCTCGGTGCGAGCAGACGTTGTAGAACGCGTTGACGCCGCCGCTTTCGTCGCGTGTCAGTACGATGCTCTCGCCCTTCAGATCGGTGACCACGTAGTCGCCGGGATGTTTCAGATCGCCTTCCCAGCAACCCATCAGCCACGTCCTCGTCCAGAGACGCTCCCATTCGCGCTGCGCGAATTTGCTCGAGGTGTAACGATCAGCTGGAATGAGATCGTGTCCCAGCTGCGGATCGAGTTCCTTCTGTACCGGTGTCTTGCTGGTCTGCGGATCGGCGAATCGCTCGATCTTGCGGTAGACGGTCATGCTCTGGTCCTCATTGTTTGCGGCGACGCAGTTAAATAGTCAGTCGCGTGGTTTTCAATGCGTACCACCCGTACGCCGTCAACACGCCTCACAAGCCCAACACCACTTTAGCGACGATATTCTTCTGCACCTCGCGCGCGCCGCCGAAGATCGACGCGGCGCGACCATTCAGATAACGCGCGGCGATGGTCTCGGCATAGGCGGGCGCCGGCCACGGTTCGTTATGCCCGTTCATCGAAATCAGATTCGCGTGCGGCATGCCGTAGTAGTCGATGGCTTCGAGCAGCAGCGTTTCGAGCGTCTGGCCGATATCGACCGTCGTATTTTTCTGCAGCGACGATTCGGCGCCCGGCGAGCCGCCGCGCGCGAGGCGTGCAAGCGTCGATAACTCGGCGAACTCCAGGCCCATCACTCTGATTTCGAGTTCATCGATGCGAGCGGCAAAGGCCGGATCGTCTGCCAGTGACGCGCCGCTACCGTCGAGTTGACGCCGCGCGATGGCGCGTAACTCGGCGAGTCCGATCTTCAGCCGTGCCGACGCACCGCCGCCGCCGCGTTCGAACTCGAGCAGGTATTTCGCGACGGTCCAACCTTCGTTTTCCGGACCGACGCGATTTGATTGAGGGATCCGGACGTTGTCGAAGAATACCTGGTTCACTTCGTGGTCTGCCGCCAGCGTGATGATCGGCTTGACGGTGATTCCCGGTGTCGACATCTCGATCAACAGAAACGTGATGCCCGCCTGCGGCTTACCGGTGTCGTCAGTGCGGACCAGGCAGAAGATGTGATCGGCGAACTGCGCGTGAGTCGTCCAGAGCTTGGTGCCGTTGACGAGATAATCGTCGCCGTCCTTCACCGCCCGCGTCTTCAGACTCGACAGATCCGAACCGGAGCCCGGTTCCGAATAACCCTGGCACCAGTAGTGTTCACCCGAGAGCATCCGCGGCAGGTAATAACTCTTCTGCTCCGGCGTGCCGTAGCGAAAAAGCACCGGCGCCAGCATGCGCAGCCCCAGCGGGATCAGCCCAGGCGTGCCGGCCTTTGCGCATTCTTCGCCGAATATATACTTCTGCGTCGGACTCCAGTTCGTACCGCCGTGTTCTACGGGCCATGACGGAACGGCCCAGCCCTTGCGCACCATAATCGACTGCCAGCGCATCGCTACATCCTTGTCGGCGAATACGGTAGTCGTTCTGCGCGCGGCGGCCTTCAGATCAGGCGTCAGCGCGTGCAGAAGAAAGTCGCGGACCTCGGCTCGGAACGCTTCGTCCGCCGGGCTGAATATAAAATCCAAGAGTTCCCCCGCAACAGATAAGGAAGTGCAAAAAGACTGCAAGCAGAGTTGGGGAGAATAGGTAACACAAAACAGTCAGTCAAGACGGTTTTGCGCTCGACAACGGCGCGACGCGGGTTACATCCTCGGATCCACCAGCACTTTGACTTCCTGCGGGGCGTCCGACAGTTTCGCGAACGCGTCATTCAAGCCCTGTAGCGACACGGTCGACGTATGCAGTGCGGAGCAGCAGATCCGACCATCGGCGACGAGCCCCTGCGCAATTGCAAACTCTTCGCGCAGATACGCAAGCGAGGTCGTGACGCGGACCTCCTTGACGAGCCACTCGGCGGCGTGGATCTGTGCCGGCCGGTTCGGCACACCCACCAACGACAGCGTTCCGCCGCGCCTGATCAACGCCGCCGCCTGTTCGATCGTGCGCGGGATTCCGGCACACTCGATCACGATATCGGCACCCTGGGCACCGATGTGCGCATTGATCGATTCGCCGGCGTCGGCGGCGCCAGGATCGATCAGCAGATCTGCGCCGAGCGTGCCGCCGAGTTCGCGCCGACTGCGCTGCGGTTCGATCAGCACGACAGTTCCCGCACCGGCGGCGCGCGCGGCTTGTAGCACCAGGAGCCCGATCGGACCGGCGCCGAGCACGACCACACTATCGCCGAGCCGGATATGCGTGCGCCGTACCGCATGCACCGCGACCGTCGCCGGTTCGAGCATTGCGGCGTCGATGTCGCTGAGCCTCGAATCGACCGGGTATACGCGGCTCGCATCGATTGCGATCGCGGAGGCGAATCCGCCGTGCGGTGCCGCCAGCGGACCCATTCCGATGACGCCGAAGAATGCAGTTTCGCAATGTGCCGCGTCGCCGCGGCGGCAGGTCGGGCAGGCGCCGCACGCGCTTGCGATTCCGACGGCGACACGATCGCCTTCGCGCAAGCCGTTGACGTCCTTGCCGATGGCGGTGACATACCCCACCCACTCGTGCCCGCAGATTGCCGGGTTGTACGGTTCGCCGGACTGATACGCATGCAGATCGGTGCCGCAGATGCCGCAGTACACGATGTCGACGACGGCCTTGCCTGGCGTTGGCTGCGGCGTCGGCAGTTCGCGCAGTTCGAGCTGTTGTTTTCCGGTCACTAATCCAACGAGCATTGTCTGGCATCCCGATCAAGGAATTCCCATGATCGGCGCAAATGGTGCTGGAGGTCTACCGATGGTGAATCGAGTGTTGTCCCTGGCGGCCGGTGTGCTGCCCGAGTTCCCGCCCGATCAGATCGTGCGCGCGGCGGCGGAGGCGGGCTACGCCGCGACCGGTATCTGGTGCGACATGGCGAGCTGGACCGATGCCACGACGCGCGCCGTTGCCCAACAGTTGCGCGCGGGGGCGCTGGTGGCGCTCGATATCGAGGTGATCTGGATCGGTCCCGGGCGCGAAGCTTCCGCCGCCGCGCGGCGCCTGATCGACGCAGGCGGCACGCTGGGGGCACGCAACGTATTGATCGTCAGCGCCAATCCGAATCTCGCTGATACAAAACATCAGTTCGCGACGCTGTGTGAATGCGCCGACCGCGCAGGAATGCGCGCGGTGCTCGAATTTCTGATGATCGCCGAGGTCAAGACGCTCGCACAGGCCGTCGAGATCGTCACCGACGTCGGCCATCCCGCGGGTGGCGTGCTGATCGATGCGCTGCATCTGGCGCGATGCGGGGCGACCATAGCCGATGTCGAGCGGATCGCGCCCGTGTGGTTGCCGTACGCACAACTGTGCGATGCGCAGGCGCGGCTGTCGAATCCCGACTACAACGCCTATCTCGCCGATGCGCTCGACGGCCGCTGCGCGCCGGGCGAAGGTGAACTGCCGTTGCGTGAGTTGCTTGCGGCATTGCCCGTGGATTTGCCGCTGAGCCTCGAGGTGCGCTCCAAGTCCTATCGCGATGCTTACGCCGACCCGGTCGAGCGCGCGCGTGCGGTGTTGACTGCGACGCAACGCTTCCTCGCGGTTTGCTGAAACGGGCCGCGGCAACCAAGTCGAGCCGACTGATCCTCTACGCGCTTGGTACGATGGAAGAAGCGGAACTCGGCGCTCGAGAGCGACGCCGGCCGCATGAATCGGCAACGTACACGCTGCGGCCTCGAGCCGCTTTGAGAAGGAGACGACGACATGGCACGAGTTCGAGACGAGGACATGGCAGAGTTCTTTGCAGCGGTCGCGCAGGCGAGTGCGACGGCAGTGTGGTGTGCGCTCGCCACGGTCGCCGGCGACGCACCGCGCGTGCGCATCGTGCATCCCACCTGGGAAGGCGATGTACTGTGGGTGGCGACGAGTCCCGGCAGCGCGAAGGCGCGCCAGATCGCCGCGAACCCGTGGGTCGACGTGCAGTTCCAGGTCGCGCCGCCGGCGTTCACGCACGTGCTCGCGCGCGGTCGTGCGCAACTGTGCGCTGACGACGCGACGCGGGCGCACGCGTGGCAGGCGATCGACTACGATCTCTCGCAGTTCTGGCCCGGCGGACCCACCGACCCGAACTACATCGCGGTCCGCATCGTACCGACCCGCGTCGAACTGTCAGAGATGTTCGGCAGCACCAACAAGCGCGTATGGGCGGCGAAATGATGGATGGAAAAGAGCTGAGTGCCCGACTCGCGTGTCGAGAAGCTGCGGGGAAATTCGCGCCGCCGGCGACCAGGCGCGGATGTCACTGTCATCGCCACGCTCCATACAGCAGCGCGACACCCATGATCGACATCAGCAGAAACGTCCCTTGCGCGCCGATCAGCCGCGGATAGTTGGCACCGCGATGTCGTGCGAGTCCCCACGCGTGCAGCAACCGGCACGCGAGCAGCGCGCCGCCGAGCGCGTGCAGCGCCACCGTCGCGGCGCCCTGCAGTTCGAGTACGAGCAGCAGCACGAGCGCGAGCGGCACGTTCTCGACGAAGTTCGCCTGCACGCGCAATTGCGCGTCGGGCTGCCATTTCGGTAACACACCCGTACGCATGCGCGCGTATAGCACGTTGTTCGCGAGCAGCACCGCGAGCAGTCCGAACAACCCCGCATACACCGCGGTGATCGGCACCGCGCCGTTCATCGGAGCGCTCCACAGGCGCGCGGCAGGACCATGACGCAGCGCGACGGCTCGAGTGCCGGGGCAATAGGACCAGCGCCGTTCATCGCAGCGCTCCACAGGCGCGCGGCAGGACCATGACGAAGCGCGACGGCTCGAGTGCCGGGGCAATAGGACCAGCGCCGTTCATCGCAGCGCTCCAGCGAGCGCGAGCAGCAGCCCGCCGATCAAGAGCGCCAGACCGATGCAGCCATACTGGTCGATCCAAAAGCGCTGGAAGGCTTCCGACGAACCGCGTTCGACCGGCGCTTCAGCGCGTGCGCGCAGCGCTCGCGGCAATCCGCCGACCACGACGATCTGCCAGCCGAGCCATGCCGCACCGAGCCCGCAGATGATCGACCACTCGTGGCCCGTGATGTTCGCCATGCCGTGCTCTCCTCACTCGTTGGCCGCAGTGTACGTGGCGCTGTGCGGCGGTGATAAGCTCGCGAACGGCTCACCAACGGCTGACAAACGGCTCGGCATACTGGAGGCAACGTGACTCGAATCAGCAAGCTCGATCCGCAGCATTGGGACCCGGAGTTGCGTCGCATGACGCGGGCCGATGACGCGACGCCGCTCGAGCAGGGCTTGCTGCCGATGTTCGCCCACCGCGCGCCGCTCGCGAAGGGCATGATCCAGTTCGCGGGCGCGCTCGAGCTGCACCGGACGCTGCCGAAGCGGCTCGTCGAACTGGTTCGGCTGCGCGTCGCATTCCACAACCAGTGCCGCAGTTGTATGGCGATCCGCTACAAGAACGCGGTCGCGGACGGTGTGACGGAAGCTGTCGTCTGCTCCCTGGAGCGACCCGCAGACGCCGCCGACCTCACCGCGACGGAACGTTGCGCCATCGACTACGCGGATCGTTTCGCGACCGCGCATCTGTCAATCGATGATGCGACGTACGCCGCGTTGCGCGCGCACTTCACCGAACCCGAGATCGTCGAGCTCGGCATGACGGTGGCGTTCTTCGTCGGTTTCGGCCGCCTCGCCGCCACGCTCGACATGACCGAGGAACTGCCCGCGGCGTTTCGCGACTACTCGCGACCGCTCACGCCGTGGGGCGAAGAATCGATCGTGGTGCGCTGACGCTTTTTACAGCCCTTTGCGACCCGCTTCGCGAAACATCGGCTCGTAGGTGTCGAACGCCGGCGGGCGCGGCGCTGAGCCGGTGGTAATGCCCGCATCTGTCGTCAGCGTGTGGCCGGTCGTGTAGCCGGATTCGTCGCTCGCGAGCCACAGCGCGGCGTTCGCGACGTCGTCGGCGACACCGGGTCGGTTGATCAGCGGCGATGCCTTCGCGAGCGCGCTCTTCGCCGCATCGATCGCGTTCGGGTCGCCGACCATCACGTTCGCCACCATCGCGGTCGCCATGCCGGCCGGTGCAATGGCGTTCACGCGAATGCCGTACCGGCACAGTTCCGCGCCGACGTTTTTCGTCAACCCGATCACCGCGTGCTTCGCTGCGCAGTACGCGTGCGGTCCGAGTCCACCGAGGATGCCTGCGGTGCTCGCCATGCTGACGATCGAACCCTGCTTGCGCGGCTGCATCACGCGCGCAGCGTGCTTCATGCCGTAGAACACGCCGTTCAGCAGCACGTCGAGCGACGCCTGCCATTCGTTCGCGGGGGTCGTTGCGATCGGTCCCACCGCGCCGACGATACCGGCGTTGTTGAACATCACGTCGAGTGCGCCGAACTCGGCCACCGCACGATCGACCAGCCGCGCGATGTCGTCTTCGCGCGTCACGTCGCACGGCACGAACACCGCAGCCGAACCGAGCTCGCGCGCGAGTGCGGCGCCCGGTTCACGCTGAATGTCGCCGAGCACCACGCGACAACCTTCCGCGACGAAGCGCCGCGCGGTCGCCGCGCCGAAGCCGCTCGCCGCGCCGGTGATCGCTGCAACTTTGCCTTCCAGCCGTCCTGCCATGTGCGTCTCCTGGAGTTCGTTCGTTAGCGCGCAATCGCGCGGGGTTTGGTATCGAATTCGATTTGCAGTTCGTTGAGCGCGCGCAACGCGAAGTTCGGCTGCACGCTGAAATCGTTCGCACCGGGCGTGAAGCGCATGGCGTCGATGCGGTCGAGCAGCGCCTTGAAGCTCCAGTACAACTCCCGGCGCGCAAGCGGCGCACCGAGACAGTGATGCACGCCCGAGCCGAACGCGAGATGGCGGCCCGGCTTGTCGCGATCGAGGTCGAGCTGCTCGGGACATTCGAATTCGCGCTCGTCGCGATTTGCCGCCGCATAGCGGATGTTGATCGCCGCTCCTTTGGGTATCGTCACGCCGTGCAGTTCGATGTCCTGTGCCGCGGTGCGGAACAGTCCCTGCACCGGTCCTTCGAGGCGCAGCACCTCTTCGATGAACGTCTTGAGGTGCCGGTCGGGGTCGGATTTCAACCGCTGCCACACCTGCGGATTCTGGATCAGCAGCATGACCCCCGCCGAGATCGCGTTGGTCGTCGTCTCGGAGCCGCCGACGAACGTATCGGCCATCATCTCGGCGTGCAGCTCGTTGTCGTTGAGCGGCCGCCCCCATTCCGGGATCACGCGATTGACCATCTCCGACAGCAGCGTGTTGTCCGGTTCCTTGCGCAGCCGCTCGAATACTTTCTGGAAATAGTGCTGCGCTTCGATCTCCATCTCGACCGACCAGCGCTCCTGCGCTTCGGTCTGCATCATGCCGAGGCGCTGCACCCACGCGTCGGTCCAGCGCTTGATTTGCCAGATGTCCTCTTCGGGCACGCCGACCTGATGGCCGATGACGATCAGCGGCAATGGCACCGCAAACTGTTTCACCCAGTCGCAACGGCCTTCGTCGACGAACACGTCGATGAGCTTGTACGCGGTCGCCTCGACGAACGGATCCATCGCGTTGATGCGCTTCGGGCGGAACGCCTCGTTGAACATCGCGCGCATTTCTTTGTGATTCGGATCATCGCGGCCGGCCAGCGTCGGCGCCGGCAGCCAACCCTTCGTCTCGTAGAGTTCGCGCATACGCCGCGCGCGTTCGGAATCCGGCGCCCGTGGTCGCGCGCCGTTGATAAAACGTTCCGGATCGAGCAGCACGTCGCGCAGGTCGTCGAAGCGCGTGATCACGTACATGCCGGTCAGCGGATCGCGCCATACCGGCGCTTCGTCGCGCAGCTTCTTGTACGCGTGATACGGGCAGTTCTGCTGGCGTGCGTCGAGGAAGTTGATGGCGTCGAGCGACTGTGGGACGACCGGCTCGTAGGGAACTTTGCTCATGACGGTGCGCCTGTTCGAATTCACGCTGACGGGACGCTGCGGTCCACCGCGCTGCGCGCTGCGGCCTTGTCGCGGAACCACAACGCGTTGATGTCGACGAACGTGATCGACTCAGCCGGCACGTCTTTGGCCGCGTAGATCGCCTGTACCGGACAGGCCGCCTCGCAGACCGCGCAATCGATGCAATCGGTCGGGTGGACGTAGCACATCCGATCGTCGGCATCGGTGTAGATACAGTCGACCGGACACACCGCGACGCACGATCGGTCCTTCACGTCGACACACGTCTGCGAAATGACGAACGGCACTGGTCAGACCTGCCGTGGCCCGACGTAACGCCGCTTGGGCCACAAGAAGTCGATCCGCGTACGGTGGAACTTCCACGCGTCGCCGACCTTTTTGTACAGGTCGTCGTAGATGCCGAACAGGATCAGTGGATTCTCGACGCCTTCCGTCGTGTTGAGGTCGAGCAGATAACTGCGGCCGTGCGCCGTCGTCGCGTCGATCAATCGCACCAGCGGATTCGTGATCGCGTGCAGCACGCCGTACTCGGGACCTTCGCCACGCGCATAGCGCGCGAAGTTCGTGCGGATCGCCGCTTTGCCGACCCAGTCGCCGCCGAACTCGGGGCCGAATTCACATACCGCGTCGTCGCAAAAGAGCTCCGCGAGCTCGTCGACACGCTTGCCGTCGAAATAATGCGAATACAGCACGCGCAGCTTGCGGATCGCTTCGGTCTCGAGCAGTTCTTCGATCGGGCTCATCACCAACTCCCCTCGCGGCACGGCCGATGGTAGGACATCCGCGCACGACTTTCATCGCGTCGCGCCAGTGCACCCGCGCGAACGCGTTGCGAGGCGCGCACGCGAGCGGTACGGTTGCCGCAACATCCCGTTCGGATTGCGCAACATGAGCACGGTCGCACAATTTCTCGACAGCGAATTCGCCGCGCATGAAGCCGGCGGCCCAACCGGGTTCCCGCCCATGCCGCTCGGCGTCGCGGTGGACATGGGCCATGCCCCGGACGGCACGCCGCTGCTGGATCCGCGTGTATTCGACACGCCCGAGTTCCGGCGCAACCCATATCCGTACTACCGGATCATGCGCGACCACTATCCGGTCTTTCACGACAAGCTGCACAACTGCTACTACGTGACGCGCTACGACGACATCACCGCGTGCTACTTCGACGACGAAGGCTTCAACACGATCCCGAAGGGCAGTTCGAGCGGCGTGCTCGGCAACACACAGCTCGAACTCTCGGGCGTCGAGCATCGCCGGCGGCGCAATCTTTACGGTCAGCATCTGGTCGGCCAGGCGTTGCAGCAGCGCGTGCCGTCGATCCGGCGGCTCGCGCGCGAGATGATCACGCAATGGGACGAGAATGGTGCGCATCATGTCGTCAACGCCGACGGCACCCGCACGGTCGAACTCGGGCGGGCGTTTGCGAACGAATTTCCGATCCGCGTCGTGTGCCAGGTGCTCGGATTTCCCGACGACGCGCGCGACGTGTTCTTCTACTGGTACAACTCGATGATGTCGGGGCTCGGCGGTTCCGAAAAACACCGGCAGGGACTCGAAGCGCGACAGCACCTCGAAGACTACGTCGAGCGCATCGTCGAGGCGCGCCGTGTGCAGCCGACGTATCTGCACGACGACGCCGGCAATCCGATCGGCAAGGACATCATTTCGAAGCTGTGCGAGAGCCAACTCGACGGTGACTATCTGTCGACCGAGGAGA
>CAYUMA010000196.1:0-2155 GCA_964445675.1 uncultured Pseudomonadales bacterium
CAGCTGGTACCGCGACATCGCCGAAGTCCGTCTGGCCGAAGCAAAGTCCGAACTCGGCGACTCCGCCGCGGCCCGATCGATCCTCGATGCCGCCATCGCCCGACAGGTTCGCAGAGGCGCGCGGTTCTTCGAACTGCTGGCACAGATTGCGCGCGCGCGCGTGCTGCGGCGCGCCGAAAGCCTCGCCGCGCGGGAGCCGATCGAAGTCGCGCTCGGTCGCGCCGAAGAGCTGCTCGAAGCAACCGGCGCGCGCTTGTACGCGCCCGACATCCTCGTCGAGCGAGCCGATCTGTGTGCGTTGCTCGGCGACGGCGCGGGGCGCGTCCGACATCTGCACGACGCCGAACGCGCCTTCCTCGACATGGGCGCGCCGCTGCGTGCGGCGAAGATCACGGCGCTGCTGAGTGGAGGCTCATTGCAATGACATTGCAGGACTGGTCCGACATCGCGCAGGTCGTGGGCAATGCGGCGGTGCTCGTGACGATCATCGTGCTGATCGCGCAGATCCGGACGAACACACGCACGCTCGAGCGGCAGATGCACGTCGATCGGGCGCGGGCGCTGACGGAAGACATCCTCACGTCGCCGGATCTGGTGCGCGCGAGCGTGAAGATCGAAGCGGCGACCGGTGAACCGTACTCGCTGCACACCGAGTTGGTCGCGCGATACGGCCTCACGTGGGAAGAAGCCTGGCTCATTTCGCGGCAGCAGCTGAAGATGTGGACGATGTACGAGGCGGAGTTCCTGTTCGGCGGTGCATCGGCGCGGCTCGCACGTTCGATCCGAGCGTTTTGGGGTGGACCCCAGTCGCGGCTCACCTGGGATCACATCAAGCGCATCCGCGATCCGGAATTCGTCCGGTACGTAGATCGTGTGCTTGCAGCGCCGCCGCCATGAGCGTCGAAGAGAATTTGCGATAAGTCGAACTGAAGAAGCTGTTAGCCGGCTTTTGCCAACGCCCCCATCAGTTCGACCGTGCGCTTGAACGCCGCGGGATCATCCGGCAGCTGCAACGGCATCGCGATGATCTCGTCGACGCCGAAATTCGGGATGTCCCGGATTCGCTTCGCCACCGCCTCCGCATCACCGGAAATCACGAGCGCAGCCGACATTCGATCCGAATACGTGCCCTCTTTCGCTTCCGGAAAACCCGCGTCCTGCCACATGGCCGAGTAGTACGGCAGCCGCGGGTAGAAGCCGAGCTGGCGCTTCGATGCTGCGATTACAGCCTCCGCATCGTCCGAGACGACAACCGGCACGTGCGCGATCACGGGCGGCGCAGTCTTGCCGGCTTTGCGTGCACCCGCCTCGATCGAGGGGCGCGCCACCGACTTCATGTATGGCAGCGGACTGACCCACGAGATGCCACCGTCGGTCATCGCGCCTGCGAGCGTCCACGCGTTCGGGCGCAGCGCCGAGATCATGACCTTGACGCCGGTCGGGCCAGCAATCTTCGTGTGTGCACTGAGTCGTTCGCCGGTGAAATCGACGGCGCCCTCTTTCAACAGCGCGTTGAGGATCGTCACGTATTCGCGCAGGTGCTGCAGCGGCCGTTCGAACGGGATCTCGTAGGTCGCCTTGATCGCGGGTTCGTGACTCGGCCCGATGCCGAGCCGCAACCGGCCCGGCGCGAGTTGATCGACGACGATCGCGCCTTGCGCCATCGCGATCGGGTGACGCGGGAACGTCGGGATGATGCACGTGCCGAACTCGATGCGTTCGCACGAGAGCGCCGCCGCCGCGAAGATCGCCAGCGGATCCGGCGCGGGCCCGCCGCAGGTCAGCCACGCAACGTCGACGCCGGAGCGTTCTGCGTGGGCGATGTTGTCGAGCATGGTCTTGACGTTCGCGGCGCTCAGGTGGACGCCGATCGTGAGGTTTTTCATTGCGTGCTCCGTGCTTGTGAATACAAGGCTTGTCAATGGAAGCTGAATGGCATATTGCCACGCGCCGAGTGACAACGGGACGATAACGGGGTCAGAGTGCCTTCGAACGACGGCACTCTGACGCTGCGACGCGCCTTCGCCGGTGCGTTGGGGATGCATTGTGTGATTGACTCCGTTTCGCCGCCCCGCATAGAGTAGGAATTCGTCAATTCCTACTATTCCGGAGGCGTCTCATGCGCGTCACGTCGAAGGGCCAGGTCACGATCCCG
>CAYUMA010000197.1:0-8465 GCA_964445675.1 uncultured Pseudomonadales bacterium
GTCAGGCGCGGCTGCCAGGATCGGGCGGGGGAATTCCTACACCCCCCCAAGCAGGGAGGCTGCTGACCGAAGACAACATCGACACCGTCGGCATGGTCAATTCCGCCGGCTCGCTCGCGCTCGCGAACAATCGCCCGCGCCGCGACGCATTTCTCGTCACGCGACTGCGCGACGCGGGTTGCGTCATCCTCGGCAAGACCAACTTGAGCGAATGGGCGAACTTCCGTTCAACGCGCTCGACGTCCGGCTGGAGCAGCCGCGGCGGACTGACGCGCAACCCCTACGTACTCGACCGCAATCCCGCCGGCTCGAGCGCCGGCACCGGCGCCGCGATTGCCGCAAGCCTCGCAACCGTCGGCGTCGGCACCGAGACGGACGGCAGCATCATCGGTCCTGCCGCAATCAATGGTCTCGTCGGTCTGAAGCCGACGGTCGGACTCGTGAGCCGCGGCGGCATCATTCCGATTTCGATCACGCAGGACACCGCGGGACCCATGGGACGCAGCGTCGCCGACGTCGCGGCTTTGCTGAGCGTCCTCGTCGCGCACGATGCGTCCGATCCCGCTGCGGCGGCGATGGCCGACATCGACACACCGGATTACACGAAGTGTCTGACGCCGGACGCGCTCGCCGGCAAACGCCTCGGCCTCGTGCGCAAGGCGCTCGGATTCAATGCCGACGTCGACGCCGCGATGGAACGCTCCGTTGCGGCGATGCGCAGCGCCGGTGCGACCGTCGTCGACGTCAAGATCAGCGGCTACGGGAGCTGGAACGCAGCTGAACTCACATTGATGGCCTACGAGTTCAAGGACGGCATCAACGCGTATCTGCGCGCCGCCGGCGGCGAGCACACAACGCTTGCGGACCTGATCGCTTTCAATCGCGCGCATCGCGACACTGTGATGCCGTGGTTCGGTCAGGAGCTTTTCGACATGGCGCAAGCGACGGGCTCGCTCGAGGATTCGCAGTACATCGAAGCGCGCGACAGCGTGCGAAGGCTCGCCGGCGACGCCTTGTACACAACGCTCGAAAGCAACAACGTCGATGCGCTGATCGTGCCGAGCGCCTCGCCGGCCTGGCTCACCGATCTGGTTCTCGGTGATCCCGTCACTGGCGGCGGCGCAGGCATTGCCGCGATGGCAAGAACACCGAGCATCACGATTCCGATGGGCGACTCACACGGATTGCCGGTGGGACTATCGTTGCTGGGTCCCGCTCACAGCGAAGCGCTGTTGATCGCGTTCGCGTATGCATTCGAGCAAGCGACTCACGCGCGGCGGCCGCCCCGATTCCTGCCGACGCTCAACGCGAAATGGGAGGCAACCGATGCGCACCGATGATGTTCCTGTGACGCGCGCCGCCCAGGGTGCTGTATCGCCTCTTAATCCGCCAGCGTTCGCAGCGTTCGGATGCCTTTCCGAAGCGTCGGCGTGCCGTCGACCGAGAGTGCATCGATGCACCGCTGCGCACGAACTCGGTTGTTCTGGAACAGATCGAGGCTTTGAGCGAGCAGGCGCTTCACGCTGCTCCCGTACGCTTGCTCCGCGATGACGAGGCCGCCGCGCAACGTCGACTTGTCCACTGCTGCCGCGGCGAATGCCAGGTCGATCAGATCGCGCGACAGCGTGGAATCGTCGAGTCCTCGATCGGTGTTCGCCAGGAATTTTTCTGCGATCGCGTACTCGATCTGCAGCGCCGTGACGCCGAACTTCGGATCGCGCCGGCCAACGAGGTCGATGCGCCCTTCTAGTACGATCTCGAACTTGATCGTGACGTCGCCGGCGGTGACGAACGTGCGCACACCGTCGCGGTCGGCTCTAACGTCTCGCGCCAGCGTCAGTGCACCCGACACGATGCAGCCGAGGGAGCGTTCGGTGACCTCCTCGCGCACGCGCCGGAATCCCGCGCGGCTGGAGCAGAGGAAATCGATATCGCGGGACTCGCGATACTCGCCGAGCGACATCGCGAGATGCGTGCCGCCGCCGAAGTAGCAGGCCGCGTCGGCGAGGAAGGTCGCGTTCAGCGATTTCAGGATTCGCGCGATCGCCCGGTGATGCGGCCGGCGGAAGTCAGCCATTGATGACGCCGTTGCCGAACTCGGCTTTGAGACGGTCGATCAGCTCGCGCTCGGACTCGTTTAGTCGAGCGGCGTCGACGAATCGCCAGTTCCGCTCGTACAGCGCGAACGCCTCGGCCGCCGGAATCAGCTCGTCGGATCGATTCCACGCGAGATCGCGCAGCTGTGGGTAGTCGGCGACGCGCACCAGCAGCCGGTCGAGCAAAGCGTCGAACGCAGGCATGAATTGCACCACGTGCCGGGCGACGGCGAGCTTGCGCGCCGTCTCCTGCGGCAGTGTCAGCTGAACCTGGACGAGCCCGGCGTCGCGCTGGCGTAGCCGTTGTGCGCGTTTGGCGCGGCGCAGCTGCTCGTCGCGAGGTACGACGGCCGCCGTTGCGGACTTGCGTTGAGCTGTCATGGCATCAATGTAGATGAACCGTTGTTGACATGTCAACAACTCGAATGGCCGTAGCTCAACGTTCAAAGTCCGATTTTGCTATCTCGATTCGTCACGACCCCTCGCGGACTACCTGATCGGCACCGCGGATACATGGAAGCTCGGCATCGGCTGGCAGGTCATCGCTCGAGCAACGGGCGCATTGCCTCACCTGAAATGTTCCCGGTGACGAGGTCGCTGCCTCAATGTAGTTTGCTCCCGAGACGCACGATCAGGGGCGGCAATGAGGACGATGATGGACCAAATTCCTGCGCGAGAAGGTCACCAAGATGTCGCCTATCACCGGCGTCGAATCGAACGATCCTACGCCCCAAGTCGTATGGACGCGGTCGCCATAATCCTGCGGCGCTTGCTCCGATTCGTACAGCCACTCGGCGCGGCATCGGAGGCAACCGATGCGCACCGATGACCTGCGCATCAATCGGGTCCGGCCGCTGATCGCCCCGGCGATTCTTGCAGAAGACATCCCGCTGACCGACGCCGCCGCAGACGTGGTCGCTGACGGCCGGCGTGCGCTGGAAGCCATTCTCGACGGTCGTGATTCGCGCCTCGCCGTGATCGTTGGGCCATGTTCGATCCACGATCCGGCGGCCGCGGTCGAATACGCGCAGCGGCTGAAGAGCCTGTCCGACACTGTCGCGGAGCACTTGCTGCTCGTGATGCGGGTCTACTTCGAGAAGCCGCGTACGACGGTCGGCTGGAAAGGCTTGATCAACGATCCGGATCTCGACGGGTCGTTCCACATCAACAAGGGTCTGCGGCTGGCGCGGCAGTTACTCGCCGACGTTGCCGCGATCGGCTTGCCCGCCGGCACCGAATTTCTCGACACGACCTTCGGCCAGTTCTACGCCGACCTCGTCAGCTGGGGGGCCATCGGCGCGCGCACTGCCGAAAGTCAGATCCACCGCGAACTCGCATCCGGATTGTCGATGCCGGTCGGCATCAAGAATCGCACCGACGGCAACGTCCAGGTCGCGGTCGATGCGCTGCTTGCGGCCGCGAACAGCCACCTGTTCCCGTCGCTGACGAAGGAAGGCGCGCCGGCGATCCTCGAGACCACCGGCAATCCGTATTGCCACGTCGTGTTGCGCGGCGGGTCGCAATCCGGCCCGAACTACGACGCGGGCGCGGTCGCCGACGCCACACAGTTGCTGGCAGCCGCGGGGTTGCGAAAGCGTCTGATGATCGATGCGAGTCACGGCAACAGCGGCAAGGATCCGCAGCGCCAGTTCGACGTCGTCGCTTCGATCATCCGCCAGAGACACGCCGGCGACCGCGCGATCTGTGCGTTGATGATCGAGAGCCACCTGGTCGGCGGCCGCCAGGAGCCCGACGCGCGGCCGTTGCGCTACGGTTGCAGCATCACGGACGCGTGTCTCGGGTTTGCCGACACACGCAGGTTGATCGAGGATCTGGCGGAGGCGCTGGCGCGCCACTAGAGTGAAGACTCAAAGACGAACGCAGGAGTCACCATGCTGACACGTATCGATCGTGTCGTGATCACCGCGCATGACGCCGCGGCAGTGGCGAATCGTTGGATCGTGCTGCTGGACGCGCACGAACAGCGGCGCGACCGGATTGAAGCGTTGGGCGCGGACCGCATCGTCATCGGCGTCGGGGATGCCGAGGTCGAAATCCTGCAGCCGAACGGTCCAGGCCCGGTCGCGCGTCATCTCGCGGCCGGTGGCGGACCGTACGCCGCGGGTGTCGCCACACGGAACATTCACAAGTTGCGGCGTCGACTCGCCGAGGCCGGCATCGTGCCCACGCAGATTGGCCAGCAGTTCTTCATCGACGCCGGGCGGCTGCGCATCCCCGGCTTGAACGTCGTGATCAGCGTCGACGTCGAGCGCCCTCGCACCGGGCTCCTGACGAACCTCTACGAAGTGACGCATCTGACGGACGATGCGCCCGGCTCGGCTGCCGCGTTCGCGCGGTTGTTCGATCTCGATACGCGCAACTTCGTGCCGATCCGCTCCGAGACGTTCGGTTACGACGGTACGCTGACGTTGTTCGATTCGAGCGCACTGCATCGGATCGAGACGATCGATCCGTTCGACCGGACAAAAACGATGGGGCGTTATTTCGAGCGCTTCGGTCCGACGCTGTATATGTGCTACGGCGAGACCGATCGGTTACCCGAGTTGCGCGAACGCCTGAAGGCGCTCGCCCCGCGCGACTGGACCGGCAGCGACGCCGATCCGAATGGCCTCTTCGTTCACCCGCGCGCGCTCGGCGGCATCATGCTCGGCGTCAGTCGCACGACGTATGCATGGACGTGGTCCGGGAGGCCGGAGCGGGTGATTCCCTAAGGCCACCCTGTGGGAGCGATCTCAAGATCGCGATGGTCGTGGCATTTCGATTGGAGATCGCGATCTGGAGATCGCTCCCACAAGAATCATGGCGGCGGCATATTGCGGCCCACAAAATCCTGGGTTGTGTTGACGCGCGGATAAGGTTCGTCGGGAACGGCGACACCGAGGAATCCGCACAACGGCTCCCACCCCTGCTTCGCTTCGAACACCAGCAGACGCGATTTTGGGATCGTTGCTTTGACGCGTTCGACGTGCGCGTTGTAGACGCCGATCACGTAGGCGCGGTCCTGCATTCGATCATCGAAGATGCCCTCCCAGATGATCTTGCAGGCCCACTCGCCGAAGCGTTGCAGCATCGGGTCTGCCGATTGCCGCATCGTCGTCGACGATACGTAGATCGTGTTCATCACGCTTTTGTACCAGCTGTCGGGATCGCGCGTGCTGAGAATCACTTTTGCATCCGGATACAGCGCCGCGTGCTCGCGCCACATGTTGCATGACGGCCAATCGACGCTCGCGCGATAGCCTTCGTAGAGTTTTTCCCAATCGACCGGTTCGCCGCGATGTGCGGCCGCCCAGATCGGCACGTGCTCCGGATGTCCGAACACCTCGACCATGTGATAGCACTTCACATATCCGAGTCGCTCGAGTGCGAGCTTCAGCGACATCGTTCCCGTGCGGCCGTAACCGGCGCCAACAATTTCCAGCGGCATCTATCTAGACTCGCCTTTTTGTTGATCAACGGCGTTGCGTTGTTGCGCCCACGCACGCGCTTCGGGGCTCGACACCCACGCGATCGCGTTGGCGAGCAGCGTACGGTAGTGCGGATTTGCGTACGTCTTCGGATCGTCGCCGCACTGCAGATAGACGATCGGACTGTTGTGGTAGTGCTTGATCCAACCGATCAGATCGCTGCCGCGTTCGTGTTCCCAGCCTTCGTTCGAGAACATCTTGCCTTCGCGCACGACCTTCGCGGCAGAGTAGAAGTTGTCGCGCACGAACGCGTGGTTGCTGCGCAACAACGGCACGACGTTGTCCTCGAAGACTTCGAACAGGTAGAGCTCATCCGTCATCGAGAACGTCGGCGGCACGCCGCGCGTCACCGGATGGTCCGCAACGACGCGCACCTCGTGCGTCACGTCGTGGCGGTAGCCGGAGTCTCCGCGGGGCGCGCCGCGCAATTCGCCGGGCAGATACAGGAAACGGCCGCCGATGATCTCGGCATACTCAGGCCACGCCGGCCATCCCGCCGCCGCGTGGTGCAGGAATACCAACCCGATGCCCTGCACCAACAGTTCCGCAATGTGGCGCTTGAAGTCGGCCGGCGGCTCGAGAAAATCCGGAGGACCGTCGCGCCGAAAACGAATGCCGGGCATGTCGTACAGCACGAACGCGTCGTACGGTCGCGCCAGCACCGGATCGAAGAACGCCTGTGCGGCCGGCTGCTCGACGTGAGTCCAGCTGACGCTCGGCAGCGCATCGAACACGTTGAAAAACGCGTCGCGCGCAAACGGATGACCCTTCGTGATCACCAGGATTTCTTTGTCCCGCACCGCATCTCCCCTACACTTCGTGTCGCAACCTGTGGAGTGACGATAGCCGTGACAGTCTTCGACGTCGATACCAGTCACGGCCAAATCAGCGTCGCCGACACAGGCGGGCTTGGCGCCGCGGTTTTGCTGATCCACGGCAATTCCGCGTGCAAGGAAATTTTCGCACGTCAGTTCGAGTCGCGGCTGACCACACGATTCCGATTGATCGCGTTCGACCTGCCCGGTCACGGCGCGTCGAGCGACGCAATCGATCCCGAACGCACCTATCACATTCCCGGCTACGCCGACGTCGCGCTCGAAATATTGCGCGCGTTGGGCATCGACCACGTCGCCGTGTTCGGCTGGTCGCTCGGCGGGCACGTCGGCATCGAAATGGTCGCGCGCGACACCGTCGACGTGGAAATCGCCGGGCTCGTAATCACCGGCACGCCGCCGATCGGCCACAACGCCGCGGACTTCACCGCCGGGTTCCTGCCGAGCCCGCACATGGACCTCACCGGCAAGGATCATTTCAGCGACGCCGAGATCGAGGACTACGCGCGTTCGAGCGTCGCGACGCCGGTGCCGTTCCTCGTGGCGGCGGTGCGCCGCACCGACCCGCGCGCGCGGCGCCTGATGATGGCAGCGGCCGCCGCGGGGCGCGGCGCCGACCAGCGCAACGTCGTCATGACGCACGCAACGCCGCTCGCCGTCATCACCGGCGCGAACGAACCGTTCGTCAGCGCCGATTACCTGACGACGTTTCCGTACCGCAATCTATGGGAGCGTCGCGTATTTTCGATCCCCGACACCGGGCACGCGCCGTTCTGGGAACGCGCCGAGGCGTTCAATCCGCTGTTCGAGCGCTTCCTGACGGATGTGTTGAGCTGATCAAGTGGGAATCGCGATCTGGAGATCGCTCCTACAGGGAAGCGGCCACCTGTGGGAGCGATCTCCCGATCGCGATGGTCGTGGCGATCGTTACCGGACCGTCACCGTGATGCGCTTCGACACGACCGCCGGCGTCTGCGCGATGTGCAGATAGTTCGCAAACACCAGCTGCAGCGTGTGCTGTCCCGGCGGCAGCGTCACCTGGGTTTCCGTCTGGCCTTTGCCGAAATGCAGAATGTGCTCGTTCGCCGGGAGCGGTAGCTTGAGATCCGGCAGCTGCGCAACATCGACCAGCAGGTGGTGATGCCCGGAATTCGCGTGATCCATACCGGCCGGCGCGATATCCATGCCGTTGAGTCCGAACTTCACCGTGAACGTCGCCGGCACGGTTGCGCCGTCGAGCGGCTCGATGATGTACACGCTCGCATCCGCGGGTGACGGCGACAGCGGCAGGTCGGCCGCGCCAGCTGCATACGACATGATCATCAACGCAGTCATCAGAAACGCTTTCATCGTCTACTCCCCAATTGGTTGATACATCACAGGCGATATACGCGCGCGGCCGTGTCGTGAAACAACGCCGCCTTCTCGCCAGCTGTGGCTCCGGACGCGATCTTCTTGAACGAATTCCACAACGTTCGATACGAGCAGCTGACCTTGTCGACCGGGAAGTTGCTCTCGAACATACAACGATCGGGACCGAACACGTCGATCGCGTGCCGATAGTAATCGCCGGTCGCCGCAACGAGCTGATCGGACGTTGCCGGACGTTCCTGCTTGTGGAAGCTGAATCCGTTTCTCGGCATAGCGATTCCGCCGAGCTTCGCCACGACGTTGGGGCAACGCGCAAGATCGCCGATCGCCTTTTTCCAATAAGCGAAGATTTCCGCGCGTTGCCTTCGTATGGTCCGACACCGAGCGGACCGCCGAAGTGATCCAGGATGATCGTCGTGTCGGGAAATGCGCGCGCGAGATCGGTCAACTCCGGAATCTGCGGATGGTACAGCCACGCGTCGAAGCTCAAGCCGCGCACGCCGAGTTCCCGAAAACCCTTGCGGAACGTCGCATCGAGCAACAGCCCCTCAGTCGGATTGGTGTGCGACTTGCGCACGCCGTCAGATGCATCCCACGCGGTCGCGTGTCGGATACCCTTGAAGCGCGGACCGACCGCCATATGTGCGTCGAGCACTTCGCCGACCTTTGCGCCAAGC
>CAYUMA010000198.1:0-9934 GCA_964445675.1 uncultured Pseudomonadales bacterium
ACGCGAGCGCCGAAACGACCGAAGCAGGGCCTGCGTGTTCGATCGCCAACCCCGACTGCGAAGCCTGTCAGTAGCCATCCAGGAGCAATGCAATGCTGACTTGGGACGATTACGAAGAATCCGATGCCTTGGCGACGGTTGCGCAACTGGCGCGGACGGTCGAACGCGCCGTGATGCCCGACGCACGCCCGATCGAAACTGCGCCGCACCCGGTGAAGGTCACCGAAGTCCAGCTGCCGCGGCCGCCGGTAGTCGACGGTGCGCAGACGAACCTGGAGAAGGCGCAGGCCGCGCTCGCAGCACTCGACGCAAAGGCGGAATTTCGCGCCCACGCAGACTCGTTGGAACGTGTGACTGTCGATCAGAAGCGGATGATCAACTGCCGCGCAGACCTGAACCAGCTGGTGCCGTTCAAATACGACTGGGCCTGGCAGAAGTATCTGGATGGTTGCGCGAACCATTGGATGCCGCAGGAAGTGAACATGACGGCGGATATCGCATTGTGGAAAACCGAAGGCGCGCTATCGGACGACGAACGCTGGATCGTCAAGCGCAATCTCGGGTTTTTCTCGACCGCCGACTCGCTGGTCGCCAACAACCTCGTTCTGGCGATCTACCGCCTGATCACGAATCCAGAGTGTCGCCAGTACATACTGCGACAAGCCTTCGAAGAAGCGATCCACACGCACGCATATCAGTACGTCATCCAGTCCCTCGGCATGGACGAAGGCGAGATCTTCAACATGTATCACGAAGTGCCGTCGGTCGCCCGCAAGGCGTCGTGGGCGTTGAAGTACACCCGCGATCTGTCGGATCCGACGTTCACGACCGGTACGCTCGAGACCGACAAAGACCTGCTGAAAAATCTCATCGCGTATTACTGCGTGCTCGAAGGCATCTTCTTCTATTGCGGCTTCACGCAGATCCTGTCGATGGGCCGGCGCAACAAGATGACCGGCACCTCGGAGCAGTTTCAATACATTCTGCGGGACGAGTCGATGCACGTGAATTTCGGTATCGACGTCATCAACCAGATCAAATTCGAGAACCCGCATCTGTGGGACGACGAGGTGCGTGACCGCGCCGCACAGATGATTCTCGAAGGGACTCAGCTCGAGATCGAATACGCACGCGACACGATGCCGCGCGGCGTCGTCGGCATGAATGCCAACATGATGGCCGAGTACCTGCAGTTCATCGCAAATCGGCGTCTTGCGCAGATCGGCCTCGCGGAACAGTTTCCCGGCGTCAAAAACCCGTTCCCGTGGATGTCCGAAATCATGGATCTGAAGAAGGAAAAGAACTTCTTCGAGACACGCGTAACCGAGTATCAAACGGGCGGTGCGTTGACCTGGGATTGAGGTCGGCGCTACATCGTAGTCACCGGGGGAGATGATCGTGGCAATTCACACCACTGCACTTCGTTTTTCGGCGATCGGCCTGCTGCTCGTCGCGGGTTGTGGTCGGGAGCCGGCAGTACCAGCACAAACGACCGAGGCCGTGGTTCAGCCGGCAGCACCTGCGGCGGCCACGCCGTCCGCGGCGATCGCAGCCGCTGTGGCAAATCCTGCCCGTCCTGCCGACGACGTCGCGCGCGACGCCGACCGCAAACCCGCCGAAACACTCGCGTTCTACGAGGTTCAACCCGGCCAGGTCGTATTCGAGTTCGTCGCGGGCGGCGGGTACTTCACCGAACTGTTGGCGCGCACCGTCGGCGACACGGGCAGAGTCGTCGCGACGCGTGAAGAACCGAAGCGGATCGCCGATGGACGGTTGCCGAACGTCACTGCCGCCGCGGACACCGAGTGGGGTCTCGCGCCCGATTCAGTCGATCTGATCTTCACCGCACTGAACTATCACGACGTCGTCAACCTGAAGGTCGAGCGGCCGCCGCTGCTTACGAACTTCATGACGGTTCTGAAGCCGGGCGGAATCCTCGCGATCATCGATCACGCCGCCGAGGCCGGTTCGGGCACGCGCGATGTCGGTACGCTGCATCGCATCGAAGAGTCGGTGGTCGTGGCGGAAGTCACGGCAGCCGGCTTCGAATTCGTCGGCTCGAGCGACCTGCTGCGCAACCCGAACGACGCACACACGCTTGCGGTATTCGATCCCGCAATCCGCGGCAAAACCGACTCCTTCGTTCTGAAGTTCCGCAAGCCACTCGCATCCGGGACGGCCGCAGCCGCAACGTAGATGGGATGCGCAAGTTCGTCATCGCAATCGTTCTACTGCTGATCGCGGGCAGCGTCGCTTACAGATTCTGGCCCAAGCCCGCAGCCCCACCCCCGGTCGTTGATCAGGCGACGTTGCGCCAAACGCCCCTCGGACCGGTCGTTGGGTCCATCGACGCACGCGGCGGACACGCGTGGCGCGGCCTGCCTTTTGCGGCACCGCCGGTCGGCGAATTGCGCTGGAAAGCACCACGACCCCCACAGCCGTGGACCGATGTTCGCGAAGCGCTCGCCGTCGGCAACATGTGTGTGCAATTCCCGTCGTTGTTGTCGGGCGCCGGCAGAGACCCCAAGTCCACTGCACCGGTCGGCAGTGAAGACTGCCTCTACCTGAACATCTTCGCGCCACCGTTCGTGCCCAATGACATACCCAGCGGCGACAAAGCCCGTCCGGTGATGTTCTGGATCCACGGCGGCGGCAACAGTATCGGCCACGGCGGCAGTTACAACGGCTCGCACCTTGCGACTCAACACGGCGTCGTCGTCATCACGATCAACTACCGCCTCGGACCTTTCGGCTGGTTCGCGCATCCGGCGCTGCGCAGCGATACCGCTTCACCCGCAGACAACTCCGGCAACTTCGGTCTGCTCGACTCGATTGCGGCGCTGCACTGGGTGCACGACAACATCGCGGCGTTTGGCGGCAACCCCAGCAACATCACGATCTTCGGTGAGTCGGCCGGCGGTGCCAACGTGCTCGCCCTGATGGCATCGCCGATGGCGAAAGGTCTGTTCCACCGCGCAATCGTCCAGAGCGGTGGCATGTTCATCGCACCGCGCAGCATCGCGGAGAACTATCACGACGACGCAACGAGCCCGGGCCACGAATTCAGCGGCCGTGAGTCAGCAAATCGATTGTTGGTCAAGGCAGGCAAAGCAGCCGATGCCACCGCCGCGAGATCCGTTCAGGACGCGATGTCGAACGACGAACTGCGCACGCTGCTGGCGAATGCGACAGCAACCGACATCATGTCGCTCTATAGCGGCGGCTTCGGTGGCATGGTCGACGCGCCAGGAATGTCATCCGACGGCGTGGTGTTGCCGAACGATATCGACGCGGCCGCACTGTTCTCAGACCCGACAAAATACAACTCCGTACCGGTGATCCTCGGTACAAACCGCGACGAGGTGGCGCTCTTCATGGTGCGCGACCCGCGCTGGGTCGAAAGACGCCTGTGGATCTTTCCGCGCCTGAAGGATGAAGCGGCGTATCTGCGGCAGGTTCGCTATGGGACCGATTCATGGCGACTGCGCGGCGTCGATAGCATCGCCGAGGCGATGATCCGCTCGCAGCCTGGCCAGGTGTATGGATACCGTTTCGACTGGGACGAAGAATCCTCGTTGATGGGCTACGACCTGTCGGTCGCGCTCGGCGCCGCGCACGGGCTCGAAATCGCGTTTGTGTTCGGTGAGTTCGAAGGCGGCCTCGGTCTCAGCTATCTCTATCCGAAATCACCCGCACGTGACGCGTTGTCGAACAGCATGATGTCGTATTGGACCGAGTTCGCGTATTCCGGTAACCCGGGCACCGGACGCGACGGCAAAGAAGTCCATTGGCTGCCGTGGGGCACCGATGGACAACGGTCGATCACTCTCGACACGACGCCGCCCGGCATCCGGATGTCACCCGACCTGATCACGCTTGATGGTCTCAAGCAGCGGTTGCTCGCCGACACGTCGATTACCGATCAGGTCGAGTTGTGCCGCACGTACGCACAACTGTTCCGCGATGCCGCGTTCGACATCGATCAGTACCAGCACCTCGGCAAAGAGGGTTGCGCCAGGTTCGATCCGACGTCGTTCCGCCGCTTCTAGGATAGTGGAGGCGACATAGCCGCAGTCATAGCCGCAGTCGGTTACCCATCACTTCTTCTTGCTGCGCTCATAGTTTTCGAAAGCACGTTCCACCATCGGTCGCCGCCGTCCTTCTGGAACCTTCAACGCGTAATCCGGGTCCTTCTCACCTTCCGACGACAGGATGTGCAGTGCGTGCGCCGACGAGATGTGCGCGGCGAATCCCTGCTGATCCTGCATCTGGTTGACCGCGAGTTTGATCATCCGCAACTGAAACGGATCGTTGGCGGCGATCCGGTGGGCGTAGTCGAGTGTTGCGTCGAGTAATCCGGCGCGAGCCACGACACGATTGATCAACCCGAGCTCGAGCGCTTCATTCGCATCGATGAAACGGCTTTCATACAGCAGTTCTTTGGCGCGGCGCGGATGAACGTCCCATGGAATCGAAAAGTACTGGAAATTCGCTGGCAAAAACATCGCATCGTCAGCGGCATAAATGATGTCCATTGCGGATGCGACCATCCAGCCTGCAAAGATGCAATAACCCTGAACCGCCGCAAGCGTCGGCTTCGGCAACTCACGCCAACGCAGCGTCTTGTTCACATAGTGTTCTCGCGAATGTGCATATCGGCCCCGCAATCCCGCGCCCAACGGTCGTTCCTTCCGGTCCGCAGTCTCATCAGGCGACCCGAGGTCGTGACCACCTGAAAAATGATCCCCGGCGGCGTTCAACACGATCACGCGTACGTTCGTGTCGTCGACCGCTCGAGCAAACGCCGCGTCCAGTTCCTCGAGCATCCGCCGACTCTGCGCGTTGCGGTAGCGCGGCCGGTTGGCGGTGACCTGTGCGACGTGTTCGTCGACGCGGTACTCGATATCGACAAATTTCATGCTCGCCTCCTGTCCTTGCGTGGGGATGCCGGCGCCAACGATTGCGTCAGCTCGTCCAACCTGCGACACGTCATCGACAACAACGAAAAGTCCTGCACGGTTGCGCATTGCGCGTTGTCGATCGTCGCCCGCCATGTTCGTGTGAACGCTTGTTGACCCGCAATCCAACGGTCAATCGCGGCACCATCGACACGCGTCGCGCCATTCGCTACGAGATCGGCGTCGATGCGCGCGGCCAATGCCGCCTGGTCCATCATCAGATCGTCGAGCAACAGATCGCGTTCCATCGCCTGCCACAGGCTCGAAGGCGTCATGCGCGCAAGCTGATCGGCGAGCCAATCGATCGAGAGCGTTGCGTTCAACACTGCAAAAACGTCGGCGACGGCGGACACCTGCGCACGGTGTCGTTCGGCCGCATCGATCACCGGCAGCGTCGTTACCCACGCGCCCGCGTTGCCACAGGCGTCGGCGAGCGCCGTCGTCACGCCCGCTTTCACCCAACGTTGGATTTGTTCGCTGCGCCGCGCACGGCCCGAAACACCCATCAAGGCCAGCCGCGAATCAGCGAGTTCGCCGATATTCTCCGCGAACTGTCGCGTCAGTTCGGCGACGTCGAGCGCATTGCGTCGATGGCGCAGAAACCAGCGCGTCGACCTTCTTGCAAGCTGCACCGTCTGCATCAACATATCGAGCCGAACTTCACCGTCGACCCCATCGAGCGCCTCGACGCGTCGAAACACATCACGAATTCCAAAACACCGCGCCGCCGCATAATAAGCACGCACGACGTCTGCGGGTTCCGCGCCAACAAAATCGGCCAGGTGTGCCACCGAAGAAATCCCGAGGTGATGCACTACATCGTTGGCGAGCATCGTCGCCATGATCTCCCGATACAGTTGGTGTTTGTGTACCGCATCGCCGTAACGCTGCCGGATCACCGGTGGGAACTCCTCGAAGACTGCCTGTGCAATCTCCGCATCCGTATGAATCGTCGAGTCGATCAGGTGTTCCTTGATGTGCGTTTTCGCAAACGCCAACAACACGGCGAGCTCGGGCCGGGTCAACGACTCGCCGCGCATTGCACGATCGGCGAGCACCTCGTCGCTCGGCACGCCCTCGAGCGCACGATCGAGCCGCTGATCGGTCTCCATTCGTGCCATGAAGCGTTGATACTCGGCAAGGCGTTCGCGGACGTGGCGTTGTGCGATCGATAGCGCCTGAGCCTGTCTGAAACTGTTGGTGAGCACGAGACCCGCGATGTCTTCGGTCATATCGGCAAGGAGTCGATTGCGCTCGCTGAGCACCAAGTCCCCGGCCCCGACGAGCTGATTGAACAGGATCTTTAGATTCACCTCGTGGTCGGAACAATCGACACCGCCGGCGTTATCGATGAAGTCCGTGTTGACCCGTCCACCGGCGAGCGCGAACTCGATTCGCGCCGCTTGGGTCATGCCGAGGTTGCCACCCTCACCAAACACTTTGGCGCGCAGCTGCGCGGCGTTCACCCTGAGGCCCTCGTTGGCACGATCACCGACATCCAGATGCGTTTCATGCGTCGCTTTGACGTAGGTGCCGATTCCCCCATTCCAGATCAGGTCGACGGGAGCCTCGAGCAACAAATGGATCAACTCGTCGGGTGCACAGGTCGAGAGCTCCACGCCAAAGCGTTCGCGCATTTGCGGCGTAATCGCAATCGACTTCTGCGCGCGCGAAAACACGCCGCCACCCGCAGAAATCAACGCGGTGCTGTAGTCACCCCAGCCGGAACGCGGCAATGCGAACAAACGCGCGCGTTCGTCGAAACTCGTATTCGGATCGGGGTTCGGATCGATGAAGACGTGTTGATGATTGAACGCCGCGACGAGGCGAACCGAGCGCGATCGCAAGAGGCCATTGCCGAACACGTCGCCGGACATATCGCCGATGCCCAGTACATCGATCGCATCCTTCTGGCAGTCGACTCCCATTTCATTGAAGTGCCGTTGTACGCAGATCCACGCACCGCGCGCCGTGATGGCCATCTTCTTGTGGTCGTAACCGTTCGAACCGCCCGATGCAAACGCATCGCCGAGCCAAAAGCCGTATTCGGCCGCCACTTCGTTGGCGAAGTCGGAAAATGTCGCGGTCCCCTTATCGGCTGCGACGACGAGGTACGGATCGTCGCCGTCGTATCGGCGCACACGCGCCGGCGGCACCACGACGCCGTCGACGATGTTGTCCGTGACGTCGAGTAGACCGCTGACAAACTGGCGATAACACGCAATTGCTTCGGTCATCAAGGCGTCGCGCGTTGCGGGTGGTCGCCGCACGAAAAAGCCGCCCTTGGCTCCCGTTGGCACAATGACCGCGTTTTTGACGGTTTGTGCTTTGACGAGGCCGAGCACCTCGGTGCGATAGTCCTCGGCACGATCCGACCACCGCAATCCGCCGCGTGCGATCGGTCCCGCACGCAAATGCACGCCTTCCACACGTGGCGAATACACGACAATTTCGTGCAGCGGCACCGGCGCCGGAATGTTCGGCAATACCCGCGGCGCGAGTTTGAGCACGAGTTGTGGCTTCGGCGCGCCATCGGCACCGCGTTGGAAATAATTCGTACGCTGAGTTGCCTCGATCGAATCGAGAATACGTCGCAAGATGCGGTCTTCGTTCAACAGTTCCACGCGATCGAGCAGCGCGATGATCTCGTCGTGAAGCGATGTGGTATCCCCGGTACCGTCCGGCTCAAAACGTTCGACGAACAGATTGACGAGTTGTTTTGTGATCTGCGGATGTTTGGACAACGTGTCGCTGATGAATTCCTGGCTGAACCCGAACTGCGTTTGCTTCATGTACGCCGCATACGCGCGCAACATCGCCACTTCGCGCCATTCGAGCTGAGCGAGCAGTACGAGCCGATTGAACGAATCCTCGTCGGCCGCACCGCTCCAGACACGCACGAACGTTTCCTCGAACCGGGCGCCAACCGCGGCAATGTCGAGAGGGGGAACGCGGGCTTCGCCCGCGTTGGGACGTCCGAAGCGCAGTTCGAGATCGTGAATCGACACGGTGCGAACCGCAGTGCCGATCCGGTACGGGTTTTCGCCGATCGTGCGCACGCCCATGTGTTCGAGGACGGGGATGAGATCCGACAACGGCAACGGCTCACCGAGGTGAAAGACCCGCAGGAAAAACATGTCTGCGGGGTCGTTCGCGCCGCGGTAGAGTCGCATCGTCAGATTGCGCTGCGCGTTCAGCCGCTCCATGTCCCCGATATCGGCCACCGCGGCGTGGGGCGAACGATTCTCTCGATATCCAACCGGCAGCGCAGCGAGATATTCATCGATCAATCGTCGCCCTTCGGCCTCACCACGTTCGTGCACCAACGCGTGACGCAGGTCCTGCGACCAATCGCGCGTGAGCGCGATGATCGATCGCTGCAGTGCGTCGGTGTCGACCGGTTCGCCCGCACCGGGTGGGACACGGATGACGAACTGCAGACGCACCAGGATCGATTCGGAAAAGTACGCGTCGAACGGCGCATCCTCGGCGCCGAGCGTCGCCTTCAGTAGTTCCTGAATACGCACGCGCAGCCGCGTGTTGTAGACATCGCGTGGCATGAACACGAGGCACGTGTAGAACAGGCCATAACGATCGCGCCGCAGAAAAACCCGGGTCCGCCGCCGTTCGTGGATCTGCGTGATCGCGATCGCGTTGGCGAACAACTCGTCTTCCGAACACTGAAAGAGTTCGTCGCGCGGATAACTCGCGAGCACGTGCGCAAGAATTTTTCCGTCGAATCCGTCCGGATCGAGCCCCGAACGGCGGCGAATGCTCGCGACTTTACGCCGCACCAGCGGAATGTGGTCAGGGCGTTCGCTGTAGACCGTAGACGTATAAAGTCCGAGAAATCCCTGCTCACCGATCACCTCGCCCGCTGCATTGAATCGTTTGACGGCGATGTAATCGGGATACGCCGGCCGATGCACCCGCGATCGAGTTCCCGATTTCGAAAACGCGAGCAGCGTGGGTTCGAGCAGGAACGTCTGCGTATCCTGCGGCTGATTTGCAAGCAAACGCTCCGACGCCGGCTCTCGATTGCGCAGAATGCCCATCGCGCTGTCCGGCACCTGACGGATCGTGCCGCCGCCGAAATCGAACTCCCTGAACCCAAGAAACGTGAAGGTGCCTTTTTCGAGCCACTCGAGGAATGCAATCGACTCGGCGATTTCTTCCACCGCCAGCGGCGGCGGCGCTGTTCGCAGCGACTCAACCGTCGCGCGCAATCGCGTCTTCATCACGGCGAAGTCTGCAACGACCGCTCGCACGTCCTTCAAGATCGAATCGAGCTGGGCCTCGATCGTCCCGAGTCGAGTTGATTCGAGCCGATCGATTTCCGCGTAGATCAACACTTCGCTGCGTGCATCCGGCGAATCGGGATCGATCTCGAGCAGCCGCCCGTCCGCGTCCCGTACCGTCGCGAATACCATGTTCTGCAAGTGGTGCGTCACGAGGCCGCGATGGGACAGCTCCATCAGCACCGAGTCCGTGATGAACGGCATGTTCGGGTGCGCGATCTGCACGATCGTGTGGTCCGACGTCCAGCCGTCGCGATCGCGTTGTGGATTTTCGACGTCGATGTCGACCGCATTCCACGCGCGTCGTTGGAAGTGACGTAAACACGCGATCGTCATGCCGGCCGCAGCTTCGATACTGCGATCGCTCGAGTCCTCGGCTGCGACGCGCGACCAGAACTGACGCGTGAACGCCGCCGCAAGGCTGTGTTCGTGCGTGTCCAATCGGCCGCGGATGTGTTCCAACACGGCCACCAGAAACGATGCGTTCTTTTGCATGCGCGGCTACGTCCCAGGTGGTCAGGTGAGTCCCGCGCAAGTATAGGCGCTGTGGACCCGGCGCCGCTGCGCACGTACGCTGCGCGCTCGTTCACTGACCTGCCGCTCTGTGCTCAGCTATCGCCACAGTTTTCACGCCGGCAATCTCGCAGACGTTCTGAAGCATTCGATCCTGCGCGCGGT
>CAYUMA010000199.1:0-6204 GCA_964445675.1 uncultured Pseudomonadales bacterium
GGATTGCTCTCGATCACGCGGTCGAGCGGATCGCCGTCGAGGACTTCCATCGTGATGAAGACGGTCGCGTCGTCGCGATCGAAGTCGAAGACGGTGGTGATGTTCGGGTGGGCGAGGGTCTGCGCTTTGTGCGCTTCGCGCTGCAACGCAACGACCATCCGCGGATCGCGTCGAAATTGATCGCTCAATACCTTGATCGCGACGTACGGGTCGTGATCGCGGTTTTCTTCCTTACGCAGGTCGCGCGCCCGATAGATCACGCCCATGCCGCCGCGGCCGATTTCCGATTCGATGACGAACCGGTCCTTGATCACGCTGCCCGGACCCAACGCATTTGCGCTGGAAACCGATGGCGGTGAGCGGACGGTCGTCGCGGTCGCTGCGCGGATTTGCGTGGAGTCGGGATCAGTCACGGGCATCGGCGACGGCAAGGAGGGTCGCGGCATTGTGTCACGCGCTCGACGCCGCGCAACCGTCGCTGCAGGCGAACAGGTGGCCTGTTCTCGATGTGTATGTGGCGTTCGTCGCATCGCAGCCGATGCGCAGTTCCCCCCTCAACGAAGCTGTTCGCAACCTTTTCGGAAGCTGTTTGACACGACCCCAGCACGATGAAATCCTTGCTCGCCTGCGTATACGCAGGCTCGTGAGTCAAGGATGGCTCAGAAAAGCTCAGGAAAGATGATGTTCCGTTGCGTGCAGCTGACCAGTTCCGATGACTGAACGCGTCCGCATCGCGATCATCGGATCCGGTCCCGCGGGCCTCAGCGCGGCCGGTCGTGCGGCGCACTACGATCGGGTCAATCGATCCCCAGCACCCAGCTACGTGCTACTCGAAGGGTACGCGGCCGCGGCGAAAACGATCCAGCGTTACCAGCGCGGCAAACACGTGATGGCCGAACCGGGCTATCTCGACTTGCGCAGTGATTTCGAGTTCGGCGAGGGCAGCCGCGAGCAGATACTGAGCACGTGGAGCGACGGCCTCGCGAGATCGAAGATCAACATCCGCTATGGCTGCGAAGTGCGCGCCATCGGCGGCCGCAAGGGCGCCTTCACGGTCGCGTTGGCCGATGGCGCCTCGATCAACGCCGAGTTCGTCATCCTCGCGATTGGCCTCGAGGGCAATCCGCGCCGCCTCGGCGTGAACGGCGAGGATCTGCCCGGCGTCGAGTATCACCTCGACGACCCTGCTGCATTTCGCGACGAGACGATCATCGTCGTCGGGGCCGGCGATTCGGCCATCGAAAATGCGTTGGCGCTCGCGCACCAGAACGACGTCTACATCGTCAACCGGCGCGACGAATTCAGTCGCGCGAAAGACGGCAATCTCGCCGGGATACTGGCTGCGAGCAGCAACCCGCATACACGCCTGCATTGTCTATACAAGACGCAGACCAAAGAGATTCGACCCGGCGTCGGCAAGCGCCTGCTCGTGACGCTCGAGACGCCGACGGGCGCGCGCGAAATAGCGGCTGACAGAGTCATCGGGCGGCTCGGCGCGATTGCGCCGCGTGATTTCGTCGAAGCTGCCGGCGTCATGTTTCCGAATGCGCGGCCCGACGCGATTCCGGCGTTGTCGTCGCACTACGAGAGCAACGTCGAAGGGCTCTACATCATCGGCTCGCTCGCGGGCTATCCGCTGATCAAGCAGGCGCTGAACCAGGGCCACGACGTCGTCGAGTTCATCTGCGGCAACGATATTCGGCCCGCCGATCAGCCGCTACTCGAGTATCAGTTCCAGGGTCTGCCGTTCGAGCGACCGGTCGAGGAACTGCTGGAATTGTTCCAGCACCGAATTCCGATGTTCCGGCAACTGAACACGTTGGCGTTCAGGGAACTGATCATCGAGAGCAACCTGATTGCGAGCTATCCGCCGGGTCCGCTGTCCGCCGACGCGCAGACGAAGATGAACGTGCTGCAGCAGAGCCTCGCGACGCGCCATCCCGCGCCGCGCAGCACCCGCATCATTGCGGAAGGTGAGGCCATCTATCACGCGGGCGAATTCGGCACGTCGTTTTTCACGATCGCCGCGGGCGAGGTGACGCTCGAGGTCCCCGCACCGGGGTCGACGCCGCGGGTCACGCAGCTGACACAGGGCCAGTTCTTCGGTGAGATGAGTCTGTTGTCGGGCCGGCCGCGCGCCGAAGACGCGCTCGCGGGGTCGAACTGCATCCTCGTCGAAACCCCACGCCGCACGATGTTGAAGTTGATGAATTCCAATGAGGAGGTGCGGCAGGGGATCGATTGGATCTTCGTCGTGCGCGAATTGCAGCGTCAGTTCGCGCCGTTCGCGAAGGTTGCAGGTCTGCGCGACATCGCCCAGCGCGCCGTTGTGCGGCAGTACAAATCCGGTGACGTCGTTTTCAACGAGGGCGACGCCGGGCACAGCCTGCACATCATTCGATCGGGCGGGATCGCGTTGCGACGGCGTTCCAGTAGCGGATCAATTCTCGTCGCGCAGCTGCGCGCGGGACAACGCGCCGGCGAGATGGCGGTGATGGGCGATCCGGTGCGCCGCGAGACGGCAACCGCGCTCGTCGCGCTCGAGACGATCGAACTCGAGCGACCGGAATTCCTCGCGCTCGTCGAACTGGGCGGTACCGCGATCGGTGAGCTGCAGCGCGCGGCGAGTCGTCGTGTGACCGACAACGCCGTCATGGAGGGGCGGCCCGAATCGGGCGCGATGATGAATTTCCTGATGGCCGAAGGCCTCGGTGAGGCGACCAACGTTCTGGTCATCGACGCAGCGCTGTGCATCGGCTGCGACAACTGCGAAAAAGCCTGCGCCGAAACGCACGCGGGAATCGCGCGCCTCGATCGCGCGGCCGGCAACACATTCGCGCAGATTCATGTGCCCATCGCGTGTCGTCACTGTGAGCAGCCGCACTGTATGAAAGACTGCCCGCCGAACGCGATTCACCGGTCCGCTACCGGCGAGGTCTTCATCGCGGACACGTGCATCGGCTGCGGAAATTGCGAGGTCAACTGTCCGTACAGCGTCATCAAGATGGCATACGCCGCGCCGCCAAAGCCCGGCCTGTTCCAATGGCTGTTGTTCGGGCGCGGCGCAGGCCCGGGTGAAGCCGCCGACACGATCCCATCGGATGCGGCGAAGGCGCGCGGCAGAAAGGCGGTCAAATGTGATGCGTGCGTCGACTTAGCCTCGGGGTTTGCCTGCGTGAACGCGTGTCCGACCGGGGCTGCGTTGCGCATCGGCCCTGAACGGTTCATCGATCTCGTCGCAGATCGCGTCACGGATCGCGTCATGGACGGACGCACGTGATCCACGAGAATCTCCTGCACTACCGCCGCGCGCGCTATCTCTGGTGGTCGTTGGCGGTGGCCGTCGCCAGCATCGCGCTGTATGCGTCGCAGGATCCGGATACGCCGCGCAACGGCGGAACCTGGCAAGGCTACGTGCTCGGCACCGCGGGCGTCCTTTTAATCGTGTGGCTCAGCCTGCTCGGCATCCGCAAGCGCAGCTACCGAACGAGTCTCGGCAGCGTGCCGGGCTGGACTTCAGCACACGTCTACCTCGGCACCGTGTTGCTGCTCGTCGCGACGCTGCACTGCGCGGGCGAGTTCCACTGGAACGTGCACACGCTCGCGTACGCGCTGATGTGCGGCGTGATCGTGAGCGGAATGTACGGCGTGTATACCTATCTCGTGCATCCACGCCTGCTCGCGCAGGTGCGCTCTGGCGGATCGCGTGAGGCGTTGTTCGGTGAGCTGTTCGAACTCGATAAAAAGGGGCGCGAGTTGGCGCGCCAATGCGATCCCGAGGTGCACAGCGTCGTCGCGAGCAGCATCGCGCGAACCACGCTCGGCGGCGGTATCGTCGCGCAACTGTTCGCGCGCGACGCGTCGCGTTATGTCGCGCGCGCGGCCACCGAGGTTTCCGGTAAGAAGATATCGTCCGCGCCCAACATTGATCAGCAGGCCGCCATCGACGTCGTCGCCGAGCGTATTCCGCGCGCCGACAAGCGCGTTGAGGTGGCGAATCTGCAGGCGTTGTTATCGCTGTTGTCGCGGCGTCAGGCGATTCTGCGGCGCCTGCGCCGCGATATTGCGCTGCAAGGCTGGATGCAGGTCTGGCTGTACGTGCACGTCCCGCTGACGTTCGGCCTCGTCGCGGCATTGATCGCACACGTCGTGTCGACGTTCGTGTACTGGTAGGCAGAGCCGTGGACGTCCTGCTCCGAGAACGCCGCGCGCGACCCGATGGGATCGACGAGTACGTCGATACCGAGGTCAACACGGCGTCGATCGACGTCGGCAGCGCCCCCGATCAAACGATTCAGTTGATCGGCCGCGGCATCGCCGCGCGGCATGCACGAATCACGCTCGACGGGACCGCGGCGCGGGTCACGTGCCGGCGCGGCCAGCGCGTCCTCGTCAACGGCGCCCGCGTGCGCGCGGCGACGCTGCGCAGCGATGACATACTCGAGCTCGATGGCAATCGGCTCACGCTGATGACGCCGCCCGCAGGATTCGACCTTGCGCTGCAGATCACACGCAACGCGGCCGCGCACAGCAGCGATTTTGCCGGCGCGTTCCGCACCGACATCGAGCAGACATGGTTGTCGAAACGCCGCGCCGCGTGGGCGTTGTTTGTACTGATTGCGTCCGTTGCGTTGCTGCTGCCCCTCGGGCAGCTCGTCTGGAAATCCGAACCGGCGCAACGCCCGTGGTCGCCGGCGGATGCGCAGTGGACCACGGGACCGTTGCACCCGGCGCATCAGCTCGTCATCGGCAACGACTGTGGCGCGTGCCACGCAGTACCGTTCGCTCGCGTCGCCGACGCGCAATGCACCGCTTGTCACGACCGCACCCACGACCACATCGATGCCGCGCTCGCGAAGGACGCAGGATTCGAGCACACGCGCTGCGCCACGTGCCACCGCGAACACAACTCGCCGCCGCATCTGGTGGATTCGTCCGAACGCACGTGCACGCAATGCCACGGTGCGCCGTCGCTCAGCTCGTCACAAAGCGCGCCAATCGCCGAGCTCGGGCGCGTCACCGGATTTTCGGTCGCGTCGCACCCCGCGTTCCGCGTGTACCTGCTGCGCGCATCGCAACGCTCGATCGGCACCGGCCTGATGTTCGATTGGAATGTCCAACCGACGCCGATCGCCAACGCGCGCGAGTCGTCGCATCTGAAATTTCCGCACGACGTGCATCTCGATGCGGACAAGGTCAAAAGGGTCAACGACAGCGCGCCGCTTGGCTGCGCCGACTGCCACGTGCCGACGCAGGACAACGAACATTTCGAACCGGTCACGATGCAGCGGCACTGCGCGAGTTGCCACGACCTGAAGTTCGATTCCACGGATCCTACGCGCGAGCTGCCGCACGGCCAGCCGGCGGAAGCGATTCTGGCGATCGAGGGGCATTACCTGCGCAAATTCGGCGATCCGGACATCGGTGCGCAGACCGACCCGAAACGCCGCGTACCCGACCGCGCGCGCCAGCACAAACCCTGCACCGAGAGTGCGTTTGCGTGCGCAATGCGCGCGACGCGCGAAGAAGCGCTCAATCAATTCACGCGCCGCGGTTGCATCACGTGCCACGTCGTCGACGACACGGGTGACGACGATATCTACAACCGGTTCCAGGTCTACCCCGTTCGCCTCGTCAACGACTATCTCCCGGCCGCGCACTTCAACCACACAAGCCACTTGACGCAAAAAGACGCCGCGGGTGACGCCGCGTGCGGGTCGTGTCATGCCGCAGCGAAATCGTCGGATAGCGCCGATCTGATGATTCCCGACATCGACAATTGCGTGCAATGCCACTCCGATGTCGCGCAACCCGGCCGCGTCGAGCTTGCGTGCACCGGCTGCCACACCTATCACCCCGATGCGTCGCTGGCTGCCTTGCGGGCTCAGCGATGAATCGCGTCATGATGTCCATCATCTGCTGCCTGGTCGGATGTTCCGGCGGCGGATCGTCGGGCACCACGACCGGCGCCGACCCGGCACCCCTCAGTTGTTCCGGCGGGTGCGCGACCGCGACGTCGCTGCTGACCGCCGCCGATGTCGGCACGATCATCGCGCGCGGCGTATTCGAAGCAAAAGCCCGCGGCGCCGATGCGACGATCGCCGTCGTCGATCGGGTCGGCAACGTTCTCGCCGTGTATCGCCTCGGCATGGCCACGGGGCGCGATGTGTTGATCGCGAGCCGACCCGATGGCGGCGGTGGCTC
>CAYUMA010000200.1:0-3019 GCA_964445675.1 uncultured Pseudomonadales bacterium
CGCGCGCAGCCAGCTCACCGGCATGTCGCCGGATCGAGTCGCGGCGAGCATCGCGTCGTTCGATTTCGGGTATCTGGCGCAGCTCAATAAACGCCGCAGCGGCGCGCCGCGCGTGCGCAGCGAGGATGCGCGCGTGTACGCCGCGCAAGCGGGCGGGCACGTACTCGAACCGATCACCGGCGTGCACGAATCAGTGTGGGTGTTCGACTTCAAGAGTCTGTACCCGAGCCTGATCCGCACGTTCAACATCGACCCGCTCGCGTACGTCGCAGGAACCTCGGATGACGCGAATCTGATCTGTGTGGAGTCCGGCGCGCGCTTCGTACGCGAACCGGCGATCCTGCCGCAGCTTCTCGACAACCTGTTTCCGCAGCGCGAAGCGGCGAAGCGCGCAGGCGATTCGGTGGCGTCGCAAGCGATCAAGATTCTGATGAATTCGTTCTACGGCGTGCTCGGTACACCGGCCTGCCGCTTCTACAACCCGGCGCTCGCGAACGCGATCACCGGCCAGGGCCGGCATTTCCTGTTGTGGTCGAAGCAGTGGTTCGAGAACGCGGGATTCACGGTGTTGTACGGCGACACCGACAGTCTGTTCGTGCAATCGAAATCCCGCGACCCGATTGAGGCGGAGCGCGAAGGCGGGGCGCTCGCAGTGCGTTTGAATCGCGATGTGTCGCAGTACATCGTCGAGCGCTGGCGCGTCGAGAGCCGGCTCGAACTCCAGTTCGAGAAGCTCTACGTCAAACTATTCCTGCCGTCGCTACGGCATAGCTCGGCCGGCGCGCGCAAACGCTACGCGGGCATCGTCCATGGCGCGGACCTGTCCGACATCGAGTTCGTCGGCATGGAAGTGGTACGGCGCGACTGGACCGAACTCGCCAAGCAGGTGCAGCGCGAACTGTATCTGCGACTGTTCACCGGGCAGCCGGTGGATCAGTACCTCGCCGACATTGTCGGTCAGGTGCGCCGCGGTGAACTCGATCATGCGCTCGTGTACCGCAAGGGCTTGCGCAAAGACGTGCGCGAATACACTGCGAGCACGCCGCCGCACGTCGCCGCCGCGCGCAAGTCGGCGGCGGATCCCGGACGCCTGGTTGCATACGTCGTGACGACCGCAGGTCCGGAGCCGCTCGACAATCTGACGCACCCGCCCGACCGCATGCACTACGTCGTCAAGCAGATCAGGCCGGTCGCAGAACCGGTGCTCGGCGCGCTCGGGTTGGACTTCGATCGCGTCATCGGCGACGACCGCCAGATCGGCCTGTTCTGAAGAACGGCGTCAGACCAGACCCCGTTCCATTTACAAGCGATAGACGCGCGCGGCGGTGCCGTAGAACATCGCGTCCTTCTCGCTCTCCGAAAAGGTCGCGACGATTTTTTTCAGGCCGTTCCACAACACCGGATACGAGATCGACCATTTGTCGACGGGGAAATTGCTCTCGAACATGCAGCGCTCGGGACCGAAGCAGTCGATCGCGTGCAGGTAATACCGCTTCTGCGCTTGAGCGAACTCGTCGGACGTCGGCGGCGTGGCGCGCTCGTGCCAACCGAAGCCGTTGTCCGGCATCGCGAGCCCGCCGAGCTTCGCGACGACGTTCGGACACTTCGCGATTGCCGCGATGTCGAGCTTCCACTGCGCGAAGATCGCCTCGCGCTGATCGCGATAACGTCCGACGCCGAGCGGCGTGCCGAAGTGATCGAGCACCATCGTCGTCCCCGGCACGGCGCGCGCGAGTTCGGCGAACGAGGGATTCTGGTGATGGTAGTGCCACGTGTCGAAGGAGTAGCCGAGGCGGCCCAACGTTTTTACACCGTCGCGAAAATCTTCGCGCGCATACAGTCCTTCGATTGCGCGTCCCGCAATGGTCAGATCCTCGGGATACGGATCGCGCGCGCCGGCGTGGCGGATGCCACGAAAGAGGCCTTGGCCCGCGTCATCGTGCGCGCGCAATACGTCCTCGAGTACGTCGCCGCGCGTGAGATCTGCGTGCGCGACGATGCCGGAGATGACCGCCTTGCCACGACCACCCTTCGCGCTCGCCGCCGCGATCTGCGCGACGAAGTCGGTTTCACCGACGCAGCGCAGATGTTCGGGCCCGTCGCTGCGGTAGCTCGAACCACATTCGACGAACACGGTTTTCTCGATGTTGTGGCCCGATCCGGTATCGGCCCACAGTTCGCCGAGCACGTAGTTGCCGATAGTTGCCCGGCGCCACAGATGATGATGCGGGTCGACGATCCGACGCTGCGGTTCGAGCGCGGGTTCTTCGACCTGGCTGAGCCATTTCGAATCGATTGGTTTGATGCTTGGCATGACCTGCTCCGTTTTCGCAGATGGCAACCGTACCGTGCATCCTTGTAATGCGGAAGCGCCATCGATAGCCTTGAACCGGACAATGCTCAGGAGGCTGCGATGACCCGGTTCCACGACATCACGATGAATTCGATCACCGACACACCGGTCAAATTCTCCGAGTTCAAAGGTAGGACCTGCCTGATCGTCAACGTCGCTACTCGTTGAGGCCTTACGCCTCAGTACGCAGGTCTGCGTACCCTTTACGAAGACAACAAGGCGAAGGACTTCACGGTCCTGGGGTTCCCCTGCAATCAGTTTGGCGCGCAAGAGCCGGGCACCAATGCTGAGATCCTGGAGTTCGCGACATCGAAGTACGCCGTCACGTTCCCGATGTTCGCCAAGACCGAAGTCAACGGCGACGGTGCCTGCGAACTCTACAAGCTGTTGAAGGCGGCCAACGTCGGCGACGAAGGTAGCGCCGACATCGCGTGGAACTTCTCGAAGTTTCTCGTGGACGGTAACGGCAAAGTGGTCGCGCGCTTCGGTCCGCGCACGACGCCCGAAGAGATCGCGCAGGCGTTACCGACTTATCTTTGAGTTGCTTTAGCGGCGCGTCTTGTACTGACGCTCACCGAACAGCACCGAACGCATCTCGTCGGTGAATCCCTGCATGCCGCCGGCAATGGTGGCCTTTTGTGTCTGCGCTTCCATGAAGGCCATGCC
>CAYUMA010000201.1:0-1516 GCA_964445675.1 uncultured Pseudomonadales bacterium
GTCTCGGGATCGGCCATCAGGCAATCGTCGGGGTACTCGAGCTGCAGATCGAACGTCGCGGCCAAACCGTGCGCGGCGCCGGCAAACGACGGATGCGTCGCGACGTCGGCGACCTTGTCGCGGCCCACCCAGATTGAACGGTCGTCTTTCAGTCCCGCGAGGAATTCGGCGCCCGAACGAGCCGGCATGAGCAGTCTCCCGCGATCCGCTTCGGATCATGTGCGTGAAGACTGATTGTATTCACGCGAGCGGTTCGTAAGACAGCACCACGTTGCCGTTGCCTCGAAGCCTATTCCCAGACCGGTCGTACCTCGACGACACCGTGATCGGCTCCCGGACATTTCGCCGCCCACGCGAGCGCGGCCTCGCGGTCGGCGACGTCGATGAGGTAATAGCCGCCGAGTTGTTCTTTCGACTCGGCAAACGGTCCGTCGAGCACGTGCGACTTGCCGTTCGTCACGCGCACGGTGGACGCCACGTCGCTGTCCTGCAGCCGGTTCGCGTCCTTCAGAACGCCGGCCTTCGTCAGCGCTTCGGTATACGCGGTATAGGCCGCCACGCCGTCGCGCTGCTGCGTGGGGGTCATCGAATTCCAATCGGTCTCGCTCGAATAGAGCATCAGCAGATATTGCATGTGATTTCTCCGTGGTGGCTGCGGCCGCGGGTGCGTGCCGTCTGAAAGAAGACGCTCAGGTCCCGCCGATTTCGACAAATCGGAAGCGGCGGAGCAGGGTTCTCCCCGTCCGGGGACAATTGTACGAATTCCGCGTGCCGTGCAACGAATTCGATAGACTTCGGCCATCGCGTTAGCGCGGCTCAATGAACTCTTCGCGGGACCCGGCCGCGCGGCGCCCGAAGCGTATGCCTGGTACGCGTTGGTGGCCAACTGAACTGAGGGGAACCCACATGCACACGTTCCATGATCCGTTAAAGCGTGCACTGCAGATGGGCCCGGACCGGATTGCACTGATCGACGGCGACACGCAGTTCAGCTATGCGGAATTCGCAGCGCGCTGCAGTGCTCTGGTCGGCGGCTTGCGCGCGCTGGGCCTCGAATCCGGCGATCGCGTCGCAATCCTCGCCGCCAACTCGGTGCGTTACATCGAAGCCTATGTCGCGATTCCGGCCGGCGGCCTCGTGATCGTGCCGTTGAACACGCGGCACGCGGACCCCGAAGTGCGTTACGCACTGCAGGACTCGGGGGCGAAGGTGTTGCTCACCGACCGCGACCCCGCGCCGTTCGCGGACCTCGTGGCGCACGTCGTCGCGCTGCCCGATGGCTACGAAGCGTTGCTCGCATCTGCGCGCGCGTGGCCGCTCGGCGACGGCGTCAACGAAGACGACCTCGCGGGCCTCTTCTATACCGGGGGCACGACCGGCGCGTCGAAAGGCGTAATGCTCAGTCATCGGAATCTGATCGCCAACACGTACCACTGGCTGCTCACCGTGCCGCAGAGTGACGCTGACAGAGCGTTGGTGATGGCGCCGCTGTTCCACGCCGCCGGTTCGAACGGCG
>CAYUMA010000202.1:0-2546 GCA_964445675.1 uncultured Pseudomonadales bacterium
TTCATCAACAGCAAAGCCGGTGAACAAGCAATGGATCGGTGTCATCTGACCGCAACGCACCGGCAGATGCTGCTGTATTTCTGCTCGATGATTCTCGACCCCAGCGGCCACAAGCGCTGGAGCGAAGCACAGCGTAAACAACTGACGTAGACACAGCCGCGGAGGTGATCATGAGCGAAACCCAGATTCAGTCCGACGTTGATTTTCCCGATCCGTACACGATTGCGCTCGCCGACATCAACGTCGCGCAGGCCGAGCTGTTCCAACGCAACCTCCACTGGCGTTACTTCGAACGCCTGCGCGCAGAAGACCCGGTGCATTACTGCGCAGACAGCGTGTTCGGGCCGTATTGGTCGGTCACCAAATTCAAAGACATCATGGAAGTGGACACTCACCATCAGGTGTACTCGTCCGAAGGCGGCATCACGCTGGGGCCACCGGTGACGATGCAGGAGTCGCAGATCATGCGCACGCCGATGTTTATCGCGATGGACCCACCGAAGCACGATGTGCAGCGCGCGACCGTCAGCCCGGTCGTCGCGCCGCGCAACCTGGCGACACTCGAAAGTACGATCCGCGAACGTGCCGGTAAAATTCTCGATGCGCTGCCGCGCAATCAGACGTTCAACTGGGTCGAACGCGTCTCGATCGAACTCACGACGCAGATGCTCGCAACGCTGTTCGATTTTCCGTTCGAGGATCGCTACAAGCTGACGCGCTGGTCCGACGTCGCGACGGCGGTGCCGGGCGGCGGCATCGTGGAAACGAGCGAACAACGCCGCGACGAACTGATGGAGTGCCTTGCGTACTTCACGCGATTGTGGAACGAACGCGTCAACGCACCGCCCGGCCACGACCTGATCTCGATGCTCGCGCATGGCGAGTCGACGCGGAACATGGCGCCGATGGAGTATCTCGGCAACCTGATCCTGTTGATCGTCGGCGGCAACGACACGACACGCAACTCGATCAGCGGCGGTGTACTCGCGCTCAATCAGAACCCGGCCGAATATCAGAAGCTACGCAACGATCACACGCTGATCACGAACATGGTGTCGGAGATCATTCGTTGGCAGACGCCGCTCGCGTACATGCGGCGCACCGCACTGATCGATACCGAACTCGGCGGCAAGCACATCAAAGCCGGCGACAAAGTGTTGATGTGGTACATCTCAGGCAACCGCGATGAAACCGCAATCGACACGCCCGATGCGTTTTTGATCGACCGGCCGAAAGCGCGGCATCACCTCGCGTTCGGCTTCGGTATTCACCGCTGCATGGGCAATCGACTCGCCGAGATGCAGCTGCGCGTCGTGTGGGAAGAAATCATGCGGCGGTTTCGCCTCATCGAAGTCGTTGGCGAACCCCAGCGCACGTTCTCCGCGTTCGTGCACGGCTATACCGACCTTCCGGTGAGGGTGCACGCGGTCTGAGTGGATCGTTCAACGCTCGCCGAACGATTCATCGAGCGTTTTGCGCAGCGGTTTGAGCAGGAAGTCCATCATCGAGCGCCGCCCGGTTCGGATGTTCACTTGGGCCGTCATGCCTGGGACGATGTCCAGCTGTCGGCCGGTCGTGGTTCGAGCGGGAGCACTGTCCGGCTTCACGTGCACGCGGTAATACACGTGCGTCCCGTGCTCGGATTCCTCTTTCAGCGTGTCGGCACTGACGTAGACGACTTTCCCGGACACGGTGCCGTAGATCGTGTAGTCGAACGGGTCGAAACGGATGTTGGCCACGAGGCCCGGCGCGACCCGCGCGATGTCGGCAGGGCTGACGCGGCATTCAAGCAGTAGCTCGTCATCGACCGGCACGATCTGCATCAGCTCTTCGCCGTGACCGAGTACGCCGCCCACCGTCGTGACCCGGATGTTCTTCACGATGCCCGGAACCAGTGCAGTAAACACACTGTTGGCCTGCTCCTCGAGCCGGCGGATGAGCAGCTGCTCGTTCTGCGCGATCTCGTCCTCCGCCTTGGTCAGCTCCAGACGCGCCTCTTCGAGAAAACGATTACGCCGGTTGACCAGTGCGGCCTCAGATTCGTTGAGGCCGCGTTTCGCCCGCAGCAGCTCCGCGCCGCTGGAGTCGCCGTTGCCGTAGAGGTCCTCAACCAGTGCGAGTTCCCGGTTCGCCAGATCCACCGCCACACGTAGCGTACTGAGCTCCTCCGACAGGCCGGTGCGACGCTGCTCGAACAGCGCTCGTTCGACCTGTGCGACCTCAGGACGCTGTTGCTCCAGCCCCGCCGGAAACGTCAGTTGCGTGCGACCGACGACTTCCGCGCGCAGGCGTGCGACTTTGGCCTTCAACGCGAACAGCCGCGCGTTGATTTCGCCGACCGTCGCGGCAAAGCGGGTCTGATCCAGTCGCGCGAGAACCTGCCCGCGCTCAACGCGATCGCCTTCGTGCACCAGCAATTCGTTCAGGACACCGCCATCGACCGACTGAATCACCTGCACGCGAATACCGGTGATCACTTCGCCGTTCGCGCGCGCAACTTCGTCGATCTGGAACACGCTGGCCCACACAATGAATGCAACGACCGC
>CAYUMA010000203.1:0-2464 GCA_964445675.1 uncultured Pseudomonadales bacterium
ACGAGGCGCGCAGCCAATCGAGGAACGAATGGTGCGTCGGGTTGTACGTGATCAGTACGAGCACCAGCGCCAGCAGGAGTCGCCAGGCGAAACCCGAAAACGTAATAGCTGAAGTCCGTTCGTCGCTACTCATGGGGTCTCCTAAAGGATCTTCGTTTTATTTTCGTACGTGGAGGCGTCAGCCGACGTCCGCTGCTGCACGTGCGAGGCCTTTGCGGATGAGCCATTGCGTGCATACCGCGATCGCATCGGCGCAGTGTTCTGGTTGGCCCGCGTAGTAATGCGTCGCGCCCTTGATCTCGTGCAGCTCTTTGTCGTTGTGGCCCACCGCATCGAACAGCCGGTACGTGTGGCTCGGCGTGCAGGCGTTGTCGGCCGTGTTGCCGACGACCAGCACCGGGCACGTTACGTTGCGCGCATTCGCGACACCGTTGGCGCGTGACGCGTCGTAACTCCACTGCGAAAGCCAGCTGCGCAGTGTGCAGAAGCGCGCGAGCCCCACCGGTCCCATGTTGACGACGCGCGGGTCACCGAGATAACACGTGCCCGGCGCACGATCGTTCGGATCGACCGCCGGGTCGAGCCAACGCGGGTCGGCCATCGTCCCGTGCACGACGAAACCGCGCTCAGCGCCGGGACCGTCGGCGTGGATGCGCGCCTGCAGTTCACCCTTGACCCAATCGGTGATGCGGCGATTGCGCGCAAGCTGCGCGGCGCGATAACGCGCGAGGTACTCACCGTCATACGGCGGCTGGTGCGGATTATGCGGATCGTAGAGATTGAATCCGGTCTCGCGTACGTTCGGATCGAGTTCGTCGACGATCGAAGGATCCATCCATTCGGTCAGCGTCACGCAGCGGCTGACGTGCGCGGCCATCAACATGATTGCGTCGCCGGGGATCAGCTGCGCACCGGCAAGATCCACAGGATCGCCCGCCGGCGTCATCGCGACCGTCGTATGTTCCGCCTGCTCCTGGTAATACAGCGCGAGCGACCCGCCGCCGGACCAGCCGCCCAGCACGACCTTCGAGTAGCCGAAGCGCTCCTTCGCGTCCTTGATGCCGGCGCCGAGGTCGAGCAGGCATTTCTCCATGATCAAGGCGCTATCGTTGCCGCGGTAACGTGTATTGACGAACAACACGTGGTGGCCATCGCGCGCGAACTGCGTGATCGCCGGCAAAAAGCCGCCGCCGCCGACAGGATGACTGAACACCAGAACGGTGTCGGATTTCACGCGCTCCGGAATGATGCGCAGACATTCGATGAACACGTGGCCCGGCTCGCCGCCGTACGTGTCCTTGAACGCCGCCGCTTCGCGATAGCCGACGCCATAGATCTGCCGTTCAACGCGATGCGCCATCCGAGCCCTCCCCCACAACATCCATTGATCGGCATCGTAGCAGGGCTATTTCAAAATTCACGAGTGAAAGTCATTTCAGGCGCGACTTAGAATGAGCGCTCGCACTCCTCAGAGTCCCGCCATGCCGACCCTGCCGACCATGCCGAAGAACGTCATCGTGGTGCTGCTCGACAGCCTCAACCGCCACATGCTCGGCAGCTACGGCGGGCGCGAATTCGAGACGCCGCACCTGGATCGATTCGCGCGCCGTGCCGTGCAGTTCGACAACCACTTCGTCGGCTCGCTGCCGTGTATGCCGGCGCGCCACGACGTCTTATGCGGCGCGCTGGACTTTCCGTGGAAACCCTGGGGCTCGATCGAGTTGTGGGAAGAACCGATCACGCAGCCGCTGCGGCGCGCCGGCGTCACGACGATGCTCGTCACGGATCATCCGCACCTTTTCGAAACCGGTGGCGAGAACTACCACACCGAATTTCGCGCGTGGGAGTATCTGCGTGGTCACGAAGGCGACGCATGGAAGACCCGCGCCGACCCGTCGGCGATCGGTGCCCCGTCGCTGCCGCCCGCCAAAGGGCGCGGCATGCCGTACGATCTCAGCCGCACCTGGTTCAGGCAGGAGCAGGATTTTCCCGGTCCGCGCACGATGGCGACCGCAGCGAACTGGTTGCGCGACAACGCCGACGCGCACGACCGCTTCCTGCTGTTCATCGACGAATTCGATCCGCACGAGCCGTTCGACACGCCGGCACCGTGGGCGAATCGTTACGACCCCGATTGGCGCGGCGAGCGGATCATCTGGCCGCCGTACGCGGTCGGCGCCGTCGAACGCGGCGTCGTCACAGCGCGCGAAGCGCGCCACGTCCGCGCGAACTACGGCGCAAAACTGAGCATGATCGATCACTGGTTCGGCCGTCTGCTCGACGTCGTCGACGCGCAGGATCTGTGGAGCGACACCGCAATTGTCCTGTGCACCGATCACGGGCATTACCTCGGTGAAAAAGACATCTTCGGCAAGCCGGGGGTGCCGCACTACGAACCGCTCGGCCATACGCCACTGATGATCGCGTGGCCCGGCGTCGAACCGCGACGTACGCAAGCGCTGAC
>CAYUMA010000204.1:0-2487 GCA_964445675.1 uncultured Pseudomonadales bacterium
GAACACCCCGGATCGCGCCACTCGAAACCGGCGTCGACGAAGATCCGCGCCAGTCCTTCCTGCTCGGCCTGGCGTTTAACCAAACCGGAACCGGGAACCACGAGCGCCTGCAAGACGCGCCGTGACACCTTGCGGCCGCGCACGACCTCGGCTGCCACGCGCAGGTCTTCGATACGCGCATTCGTGCACGAGCCGATGAAGATTCGATCGAGATCGATGTCGCTGATCGGCCGGCCCGGCTCGAGATCCATATACGCCAGCGCGCGCTGCGCGCCCTCACGGCGAGCCGGATCGGCAAAACTCGCGGGGTCCGGAATCTGCTGCGATATGCCGGTGACGAGTTCCGGCGAGGTGCCCCACGTCACCTGCGGCTCCAACGCGTCGGCATCAAGGGCGACCGATCGATCGAAGATCGCGCCGTGGTCCGAGTGCAGCGTCCGCCAGTATTCGACCGCGGCTTCCCACAGCGCGTCTTTCGGCGCATACGGACGACCCTCGACATACCTCAGCGTGACGTCGTCGACGGCGATCAAGCCGGCGCGCGCCCCCGCCTCGATCGCCATGTTGCACACAGTCATGCGCCCTTCCATCGTCAGGTGTTCGATCGCGCTGCCGGAGAATTCCAGCGTCTGGCCGCTGCCACCGGCGGTCCCGATGCGACCGATGATCGCGAGGATCAGATCCTTGGCGTAGAGCCCCGGACGCAACCCACCCGACACGCGGATCTGCATATTCCCGGTCTTGCGCTGTACGAGACATTGAGTCGCGAGCACGTGTTCGACTTCCGACGTGCCGATACCCTGCGCAAGTGCGCCGAAGGCACCGTGCGTCGATGTATGGGAATCACCGCAGACGATGGTCATGCCCGGCAGCGTTGCACCCTGTTCGGGACCCACGACGTGGACGATGCCCTGACGGATATCACCGATATCGAACTGCTCGATGCCGAACTCGCGACAGTTGTCGTCGAGCGTGACCACCTGAATACGAGATGTCTCATCGACGATGCCCGCAATGCCCTGATCGCGTCCGGTCGTCGGTACATTGTGGTCGGGTGTCGCGAGGTTCGCCGCGATCCGCCACGGTCGCCGACCCGCGAGTCTGAGCCCGTCGAAGGCCTGCGGCGACGTCACTTCGTGCAGCAGATGACGGTCGATATAGATCAGTCCCGTGCCGTCATCGCGCTCACTGACCAAGTGGTCGCGCCAGATTTTGTCGTACAGAGTGTGTGCCACGCGCCGCGTCCTCGAGCCAACGGCGGCCATGGTAGGATCGTGCCTCGGATAAGACAAATTCATTATTTTTATACGATCGATTAGAAGATGGAATGGAACGAGCTGAGAGCCTTCATTGCTGTCGCCGACACCGGCTCATTTTCGCGGGCAGCAGAACTGCTGCACCTCACGCAACCGGCAGTCACCAAACGCCTGCAAACGCTGGAAGCCGGCATCGGTGTGTCGCTATTCGATCGGGTCGGTAAACGCGTCTATCTGACGGATGCCGGCACGCTGCTGCAGCCCCGAGCGCGGGCGCTGCTCGCCGAGTTGGCCGACACGCAGGTGATGCTGCGCAACCTCCATCGCCGCATCGACGGTCGCCTCGCGATCGCGACGAGTCATCATGTCGGCCTGCATCGGCTCGCGCCGATCCTCAAGGCATTCAGCGCACGATTCACCGACGTCGAACTCGACATCGCGTTCGTCGACTCCGAGGCAGCCCACGACCTCGTGCGCAACGCAGCGACTGAACTCGCAGTCGTCACGCTCGCGCCAATCCAGGATGCGAAGCTCAACAGCGAGCGGTTGTGGCGCGATCCGCTTGCGTTCATCGCCGCCGCCGAGCACCCGCTGGCGGGACAGCAACGGATCTCGCTCGCACGCCTCTCGGAATTCCCGGCGATCCTGCCCGGCCTCGGCACTTATACCGGGCGCATCGTCGCGGAACGGTTCGCACGCGCGGGCTTACCGCTGCGTACCTCCATGGCGACGAACTATCTCGAGACGATCGGCATGCTCGTCGGTATCGGTCTCGGCTGGAGCGTATTACCGGCCACGATGATCCGGCCGCCGCTGATCGGCCTCGACGTCGATTGTGAGTTGCTCGGCCGCGACCTCGGCATCGTCACCAATGGGGTGCGCACATTGTCGAATCCGGCGCACGCGTTCATCGACGTGCTGCGGGAGTTCGCGGACTAACAGTCCAACTCGGGGGTGATCAAACGCGGCTGAGCCAATTGGGGTTCTGTGCCCGCTGGCGCATCAGATGATCCATCAACACCATGGCCACCATGGCTTCCGCGATCGGTGTCGCCCGGATGCCGACGCACGGGTCGTGGCGCCCGGTCGTGACCACTTCTACTTCTTCGCCACGCGCATTCACGCTGCGCCCCGGCAACCGCAGGCTCGAAGTCGGCTTCAGCGCCAGGCTCGCAACGATGTCCTGGCCTGTCGAAATACCACCCAATATGCCGCCGGCGTTGTTGCTGAG
>CAYUMA010000205.1:0-1855 GCA_964445675.1 uncultured Pseudomonadales bacterium
CGACAACGCCGTCCCAAAAGACGCCGACATCGAATGTGAGAACGTAGTTGGCAGCCTCGCCGACCGTCGAAATGGAAGACAGGCTCCCAAAATTTACCAGAGTAGGGGATACGAACGCGCGGCCATCGGCGCCCGTATGGCGCATCAGCGTGAATGCCTCGCCGCTGCCCTAGTGAACCCGCGTTTCGTCAGCCCAGATTACGAGCGTCGTATATATGCCCTGCCACGTCATGCTGCCCCTACCTTGAACGGATGCTCTAGGGACGCAAGCCCGAGCGGGAAAGCGCGTGATGCAGCGAACCGTGCTGTCGACCGTGTCATTTCCATCGCCGAACACGGGCATTCTTCCTCGGCAAGGCGCCTGGCTGAGACTACCGCCAAGCTAGAACCAGCCGCGCTCTAGGAAGGCCTCTCTCTTTCAGCTGATCTCGTCGATCGCATGCACGTCGGGCCAGTGTCCGCAATCGTCGGCGGTCTCAACGGATCGATGCAACACACTCACTAAATCGCTCTGCCGGAGTATGGAAGTCCAGCGTTTTTCTTGGCCGCTCGTTGAGCTCACGGGCGATGCGATTGAGCTTTGCTTGCGAGTGCGGCGCTAAGTCCGTTCCTTTCGGAAAATACTGGCGCAGCAGCCCATTGGTGTTCTCGTTTGATCCGCGCTGCCAAGGGCTATGAGGATCGCAGAAATAAATGTCGACATCTGTTTCCAGCGTGAAGCGTTGGTGGTCTGCCAACTCTTTGCCGTTGTCCCAGGTCAGCGATTTGTAGAGTTCGTCGGGAAGCTTGCGGGCTTGCTTAATCAGCGCATTGACGACGGTTTTGGTTTCTCGGTTCGGGATCTTTGTCAGCATGACATAGCGCGAGTGGCGCTCGACCAGCGTGATGATCTGGCTGCTGTTGGAGCCGAGCAACAGATCACCTTCCCAATGACCGGGCACGGCGCGGTCGTCAGCCGAGGCTGGCCGTTCGCGAATTGAAATCGAGTTGGCCAGACGACCCTTTAATGTCGCGTGCCGGGAGTGGCGAATAGACCGTTGGCGACGCAAATGCTGCACCAGCTGTTTCTTCAAAACGCCGCGTGCTTGCACATAAAGGCTGCGATAAATGGTTTCGTGCGACACCCGCAGCGCCTCGTTTTCCGGATGCAAGTGTTTGAGCCAGCCGGCGATCTGCTCGGGCGACCAGTTGCGCTCAAGCTTCGCCGCAACACTCTGCCGCAATTGGGAATTGATCGCCAGCTTGCATAGTTTCGGCCGCAGCGATCGCTTCCATGCGCGTTTGTCCGCCGCTGTAGCCCGATATCGCCCTCGGCCGCCATTGCGGGCGATCTCACGACTGATCGTCGAGGGTGCACGATCCATCGCCTCGGCCATCGCGCGTACCGATCGGCCGGCAATCACGCCGCGAGAAATTTCCTCTCGCTCGGCCAAGCTCAGCGCCAACCGTGACCGTCGTCGAGCAGGCGGCTTGATGCCGCCCGTGGGGTACATGTGCGCAAGAATGCAGGAATGCGATAATTTTCCCAAGGCTCGGGCAATCGACTTTACACCCGCCCCCGTCTTCCAACGCTCCCAAAGCTCGGCGCTTTGCGCCGCGGTAAATCCGACGCGCTGATAAGGCTTCCTCATTGGCATCGCTCCACGACCTCAAACTAAGGTACGTGTTGCGCTCACCGATTGAGACCGCCCCACAAAGCTGTCAATCGCTAGCGCTGGCGCAACCGCCATGGGGGCCCTTTGCGAGAATGCCCCCCAGGGGACGAAAGGCTCTTTTGCACCGGGGCGTTTTTCGGAGTGCAATGCACTGCATGCGGATTCCGATGAGTTCGGCCACCTGTTACGAAATGAGTTCG
>CAYUMA010000206.1:0-3942 GCA_964445675.1 uncultured Pseudomonadales bacterium
CGTTCTGCATGGTTACCGTAACCAGGAAGGTGCCAGGCGTTGCATTCCTTGCAGATGGCGGTCAACGCGGGCGGTGGGCTGCCAGCGCTCGGCCGCCATCCGCAACGAACGCAACGCCTGGCACCACCATCGCCAATAGGAAGGTAATGGCTGGCACCACCATCGCTAGTAGAAGAGGATTGGGCTTTTGCGGACGAACGTGGTGTCGATGAGCTGGTTCAGCATGAAGTCGGCGACATCGGCACGCGAGATCTTGCTCAGCGGCGAGGGCCGCAGGTCGACACCGTATCGGTAGACGCCGGTGCGCGGGCCTTGGGTCAGCCGTGGCGGACAGACGTTGATCCACTCGAGGTCGCTGTTGCGGATCAATGAGTCCTGCGTCTCCTTGTCGACATACGCGTCGCGGTCGAGCGCGCGCATCCCGTTCGCGATCGCGATGCTGATCCGCCCGAGGTTCGCGCGCGATTCGCTGGTGCCGATGCCGGAGACGTTGATCAAACGCCGCACGCCGAATTCCTGCATCGCCGGCACGATGTTGAGGGTCGCCTGCGTGCACACCTGTTCGTGGGCGCCGAGTTTGGCACCGAGCGCGATGAGGATGACGTCCTGGCCGTTGACGACGCGCTGGATTTCGATCGAATCAGCGATGTCGCCAACGATCACATCGAGCTGCGGGTGCCGAACCTGCAGCGACGCGGCGCTGCGAACGAACGCCGTCACGCGATGGCCGCGCTCCAACGCCTGCGCGACGATGCACCCACCGGTTCGTCCCGTCGCTCCGAATACCGTCAGCTGCATGATCGCGTCGTCTTTTTCAACAGCTGCTAGGCCGCGTTGCGCAACACCAGCTGCACGGCGAACGCGACGACCAACACGAACAGCGCGGTGAAGACGATTCCGGCGATGATGAAGTGCAGCGGTTTGCCGCGCGAGAAGTCGCGCTCACGATTGGCCCGGCTCTGCACGCCAAACGCGGCCGCGGCGGTGCTGCCGGCGATCTGCCAGAACGACAGCGGTCGGTCGGTCGGTGGATCCTGCTTCGGCTGATCAGTCACGCGCTGGCACTCGTGGTGGGTTCGTTTTCGATGCGGGTCAACCAGTAGTCGGCGTCGAACTGTTCGTCGCCGAGCAGATAGCGCCACAGGCGAATGCGATTCAGGTACTCGAGGCGTCCGGTGTCGGCTTCGAACCACGGCTCCGGCGTTGTCAGAATCGTGTGCACGTGGGTTGGATCGGGTGCTTCCTTGAGCAGAAATATCGGCCGTTGACGATGATGATCATTCGGTAGGTCGGTTGTATCCCAGAGGCGCAACTGCCGCACCGTCGGGTTCATGCGGATCTTGAACATATAGCGCAGCCGGTCGGAGCGATTCACGCCGCCGCCGTGCCAGATGCCGTGATGCAGGAACAGCAGCGTACCCGCGGGACACACGACGTGCTGCTGCCCGCGCACGTTCTGATACCGCGCGACGGCCGCTTCGCTGACGATCCGCAAGTGCGTGCCCGGGATGAAGCGCGTGCCGCCCATCTCCGCCGTCACGGCGTGCGGGTAATACATCATCTGCACGTCGAACGCGCGGCGCGTATCGATCGTCGAGTCCTGGTGCGTGTGTTGCGAGACGTTCGGGATGCCGCGCTCCGCGAAGAACTCCGGTGGAAATGTCACGTGCAGGAAGTGATGGTCGAAGCGCGGGTTCACGCCGACCAGGCTTTCGATCGCGCCGCGCACCACCGGTAATGCGAGCAGCTGTGTGACGGCGGAGTCGGCTGGATAACACTGCGCGAGCGGGGTGCCCGCGGCGACGGTCGGCACACCGGTGCCCGCCAACAAGCGTGCGTAGGCTTTGCGCATGCCGGCGCCCGGTGTCGGCGGTCGGCCGACTTCGTCGATGAATTGTTCGTTGATCGCTTTGGGCACGGCGGCGTCGAAACGCAGGAATCCGCGTGCGACGAACGTCGCCATCTGCTGCGAATTCAGAAGCACCCGCTCAGCCATCCACGTCCACCCATTGCTCGAATAAAAATTCGTACTTCAGATACGCCGTCGTGAACTCGGCGCCCGGCGCGTGCGGCTGCAACGGTGCCATCTGCAGCAATCGCCAACCATCGCGCAAAGCCGCGAGTCCGGTTGGGTACGGCGGCTCTTCGGCGTCGCCTGCCATGTGCTCGGTCTGCGCGGTGCCGTCGTACTGAGCCCACGCGATGACGCGCGAATCGAGCGCCGAATCCGACAGCAGCAGCACGAGCACTTTTTGTCGTTTCATCGTGGCCTTGCGCAGTTCGGTGCAGGATAGCGAAAGCGGACGGCCGTTGCATCGATGCACGTGCACCGTCAACCTACGCCATCGCGTCGTCTACCTGGAATGATCGAATGCTCGTCGTTGGTCGAACCCCGGTGTGGGAGATGCCGGATTTCGTTGCGTTGAACCGGTTGCCGATGCGCGTGCCGTTGACGTCGTATCCGACGGCTGCAGCCGCCTGCGCGGCGGGCGAATCGCCGTGGCGCGTGTCGCTCGATGGGACGTGGCGCTTCAAGCTCGTCGATTCGCCGCGCGCCGCACCCGAGGATTTTGCTGCGCTCGAACACGATGATTCAGCATGGGGCACGATCGAAGTGCCGGGCACGTGGGTGCGACAGGGTTACGATCATCCGCACTACACGAACGTCGTGATGCCGTTTGCGTGCGAGCCGCCGGCGACGCCCGCGCACAATCCGACCGGACTCTACCGCACGACGTTTCGCGTGCCGCCGAGCTTCCGCGGCCGCCGCGTCGTGTTGCACGTCGGCTCCGCCGACAGCGTGCTGCTCGTGCACGTGAACGGCGTGTTCATCGGTTTGTCGAAGGATTCACGCTTGCCTGCCGAGTTCGACCTGACGCCGCATCTGAGGCGCGGCGCTAACGTGCTCGCCGCGATGGTGATCCGCTGGTCCGACGCGAGCTTCGTCGAGGACCAGGATCAGTGGTGGCAGCCGGGCATCCATCGCAGCGTCCATCTCTACAGCACCGCGCGCTGCTTCATTCAGGACCTGCGCGTTACCGCGGGACTCACCGAGGATCTCGAGCGCGGCACATTGCTGATCGAAGGCGAGGCGGGCGGCATCGTCGAGGCGGGCTGGCGGCTCAAGTATCGGGTCGAGACGCTCGCCGGTCGCGCGCTGGTGCGGCGCGCGCTCGGCGGTGAAGTGCAGCTGTACCGGCACCATTCGCACCGTGCCTCGAGCGTGTCGAGTGCGTTGTATACCGGCGCCGTGGTGCGCGAGTCGCTCGACGTGCGCGGCATCGCGCCCTGGACGCACGAAACACCGCAGTTGTATCGCGTCATCGCCGAACTCGTCGCACCCGATGGTGTGGTGGTCGAGGCTGTCGCGCAGCGCGTCGGCTTCCGGCGCATCGACGTGCGTAATAAATCGCTGCTGATCAACGGCGCACGCGTCTTCATTCGTGGCGTCAACCGCCACGAGTTCCACCCGGTGCGCGGCAAGACGATGTCCGTCGAAGACATGCGCGAAGACCTCGTGTTGATGAAACGCTTCAACTTCAACGCAGTGCGCACGGCGCACTATCCAAACGATCATCGCTTCTATGATCTGTGCGACGAGTTGGGGCTTTACGTCGTCGACGAGGCGAACATCGAGTCCCACGCGCGGCTGCGCAGTCTCGTCCACGACAAACGTTATGAGACTGCGTTCATGACGCGGTTTCAGCGGATGGTGGCGCGAGACCACAATCACCCCAGCATCATTATGTGGTCGCTCGGCAACGAGAGCGGCTACGGCGCGGTACACGACGCAATGGCCGCGTGGTCGCGCGCGAACGATCCGAGCCGGCCGCTGCACTACGAAGGCTCGCTGAACGTCGCCTGGGGACAGTTTCACGGGCGCGCCTTCGAATTGTCGTTGGGGCCGCGCGTCGATCTCGACGTGCCGGCGTCGGACGTGAT
>CAYUMA010000207.1:0-1847 GCA_964445675.1 uncultured Pseudomonadales bacterium
GGCGGCAATGATCAGCAGTGGACCGGTGGAGGATCGGCTCGCAATTCGCGAACTCGTCGAGTCGTACAACGACGCGGTGATGCGATTCGACGGCGATGCGTGGGCAGCGAACTGGACCGACGACGCGGTGTGGTCGCTGCCTGGTATGGGCGATGTGAAGGGCAAGCAGACATTTGTCCCGATGTGGCAGCAGATGATGGCCGGCTTCTCGTTCGTCGGCTTTTTTGCATCGGCCGGTCCGATCGTCGTGACCGGAGACACCGCGCACGCAACGTGGTACCAGCAGGAATTCCTGCATCAGAAGGACGGCGTCAAACGCACGCTCACGGGCCAATACGAAGACGACTACGTCAAACGCGGCGGCCGCTGGCTCTTCCAGAAGCGGATCTACAAGGTCCTGAACGCGCAGTAGGGATGACTGCGCCGCCGCTTCAACCTGCGGCCCATCCAACGTACGCGTCCAACGTCATGTGGAAGCGGCGGATCCGCGCTTCCTGATAATTACCGAGCGTTTGCCCCGGTTTCCGCGATGCCTTGATGCCAGCGCGTTGGCGTCTGAAATTTTCGGTGTCCTGATCGAGCACGTGCGCAAGGCCCGTGGCAACGAATGCCGGCACTGTCGTATACGCATCGTCGATGCCGAGTTTGATCACCGGTGCGGGGCTCGGCCGCGGGCCATGTGCAGGGACCGGTTGCAGCAACAGGATTTCGTGCAGCGTGTGGTCGACGTCGATCGGTCTGAAGCGATAAATCAGCGGGATGTTGATGCCGGGGAAGAAGCATGCATTGGGAAAGAGGTGGTATTCGATCGAGTCGAGTAGCTGGCTGGTGCTGACGCGGCTCAAGTCGATGTCGAAGCGCTCCCCGAGACGCTCCCGGGTCAGTTCCGCGTGGCGCTGCCGCGCACCCACGCCGGCAGGCAGATCCTGCGGATCGTGGCCGAGTGCGGCGAACAACTCCGCTTCGGTCGGTTGTTTGCGCAAGTGCGGGCTCGGGTAGCCGATCGTGTGCACGAAGCGCGTGACGTTGTCGCCGAAGATGTCGTACTGCGCGTTGGCGTCCCCTGCGGTACGCAGCCCTTCGGGATGCGTCGCCAGCACATGAAACGCCTCGAGGAAACCCTCGACGACCATCTTCCAGTTGCCCGGCAGGACTTTTTCCATGTGCAGGCTGACGAAACGATCCTCGAGCGCCCAGTCCGCAAAATGCTCCGGCAGGACTTCGAGATAGGTTTCCAGCGGTCCAGCGTTGGGATCCAGGTTGATGAAGACAAACCCGCCCCAGGTGCCGCTTTGTACTTCCGTTAGACGGAAGTTGTCTTCATTGACGTGCGGGAAATCCCAGCGACATGGAATTTCCCGTAGCGAGCCGTCGAGGTGCCACGACATACCGTGAAACGGGCAACGCAGAAACTGCTTGTCGCTGCCACTCGTTCCCGCCGCGCAGAACTGCATGCCGCGATGCGGGCACGAATTGACGAACGCCTTGATGACGGTCGCTTGCGTCCGGATCACGAGCACGGAATAGGGACCAACGTCGTAAACGATGTAGTCGCCGACGCGGGCGATGTGTTCCTCGCGGCACGCCCACTGCCAGGTGCGCGACCACATGTGTTCGATCTCTGCGTCGTAGAAACGTTGTGACGTGTAGCGCGCGAATGGAATGTCGGCGTCACCGAGAAAGGTGTACGACTCGGCAGTCAGCGGCGCGGGGACGCCACCGGCATCGCGCAGGATGATGTCTTTGGTCGAGGGACCCGGGCAGCGTGCTTCGCCCGGCCGCAATGTTGGCTTACCGGGCTGCGTCAGATCGTATGGCATCGTCAGAACACTTCGTGAGGCGTGACC
>CAYUMA010000208.1:0-6512 GCA_964445675.1 uncultured Pseudomonadales bacterium
CCGGGACTTCTCGACTGTCCCCGTTCGCACCGTCAGTCGATCGAGCCGAACGCGCAATGCGCGCGTCGCATCCTGAAGTGATTCGAATTCCGGAGTGCTGAGGAACCGCTGTCGGGTTCCGTGACGAGCCAGTCGGCTGCCTTCGTCACCCAGACTTCGCCCGAGCGCCACGACTGCGGCAAAGCCCAGTTCCACGAGGCTCGTGAGCGTCTGCGCTGCGTCCTTCCCAACGACATCCACAAGGGGCGACGGGATATCGGGGCGGAAGTCGGCGAGGATGCCGCGAAATTCCCGCAGGACGACGTCGTCGCCTTCGATCGTGATCCCGTCGCGGCGACCGCCGCTCGCGCCGAAGAACGCCGCCGCCAAAGCGACGGCGTCGCCGCGCACGATCACCGATGGCGTACCGGACAGGCCCGGGCTCAGCCGGATCGAATCGAGCTCGAAGTGCAGCGTTGTTGTTTCACCAGGCGGATCGAGTTCGACGGCGATGCTGTGTCCGGCAAGCGCACTGAGGCGCGTGCGCGTGAGCGGGTCGAGATTCGCGGACCCGTTGGCGAAGGCCTCGACCCAGCGCGTCAACACTCTCGCAGAGGGATTCACGGCCGTGGGGCTTTGTCGGCGTGATGGATCGCAACGATCCCGGTGAGCAGGTTCTCGTAGGCGACGTGGTCAAAGCCGGCATCGGTGATCATCAGCTTCAACGCCTTCTGCGACGGATGCACTTCGATCGATTCGACGAGGTAGCGGTAGGCGTTTGCATCCCCCGTGACCACGCGACCGACTGCCGGCCACAGCGCCTGAAACGCGCCGTAGGCCGCCGCGACGAGCGGGTTCTCGGGCTTGGAGAACTCCAGCACCAACAGGCGGCCGCCGGGACGCAGCACGCGGTGCATCTCGGCGAGCGCGCGTTCCTTGTGCGTGACGTTGCGCAACCCGAAACCGATAGTCACGCAATTGAAGCTCGCGTCGGCAAACGGCAGCGCCTCGGCGTCGGCTTGGCAGTACGTGACGTTGGCGAGGCCGCGATCGATCAGGCGGTCGCGACCGACGTCGATCATCGCGCCGTTGATGTCAGCGAGCACGACCGAGCCGGTGGCGCCGACGAGCGGTGCATACAGCGCCGCCAGATCGCCGGTGCCGCCGGCGAGATCGAGCACATTGTGGCCGGCGCGCACGCCGGACATTTCGATCGTGATCCGCTTCATGATCCGGTGCGATCCGAGCGACATCAGGTCGTTCATCACATCGTAGCGTTGCGCGACCGATGCGAACACGCCGCCGACGCGGCGAGTCTTCTCCGCCGCGGAGACCTTCTGAAAGCCGAAGTCGACCGCTTCATCGTCACGCTTCATTTGGATGCCTTCGGCGTCGGCTGCCAGTGACCGATCGGAACGTTCGGCAACCGGCTCGCATTCGCAACGCTCAGTTCCTCGAGATAGCGCTGCCAGTACGTCTCGCGCTGCTCACCGAGTTCCCGCAGGTAGTCCCACGCGTAGATGCCCGTGTCGTGGCCGTCGTCGAACGCGATGCGGATCGCGTAATTGCCGACCAGGTCGATCTGCTCGATGTTGACGTACTTTTTACCAGTCATCAGTTTGCGCTCGCCGGCGCCGTGGCCTCGAACCTCCGCCGACGGTGAGAACACGCGCAGCAGTTCGCACGGCAACACGAAGCGCGTGCCATCGGGAAACCCCACTTCGAGTTCGCGTGATTGGCGGTGCAGCTTCAGTTCGGTCGGCGCCTGAGTCACGGCGTTAGGCACTAGAGGATGTAGCGCGACAGGTCCTGATCGCGCGCGAGTTCGTTGAGTCGCGCATCGACGTATGCGGCATCGATCCGCACGGTGGCAGTGGCGCCCGAGCGTTCGGTTGCTTCGAACGAAACGTCTTCCAGCAGTTTCTCCATGACCGTATGCAGCCGGCGCGCGCCGATGTTCTCGGTGGCTTGATTGACTTGAAATGCGAGTTCGGCAATGCGACCGATTGCGTCGTCGGTGAATTCGATCGTGACGCCTTCGGTGTTCATCAACGCCTGATACTGTTCGGTGAGCGATGCATTCGGCTCGGTCAGAATACGCTTGAAATCCGCGGCCGTCAGTGCGGCCAGTTCGACCCGGATCGGCAGGCGGCCTTGCAGTTCGGGAATCAGGTCCGACGGTTTCGTCAGGTGGAACGCGCCCGAGGCGATGAACAGGATATGGTCCGTCTTCACCATGCCGTACTTCGTCGACACCGTGCACCCTTCGATCAGCGGCAGCAGATCGCGCTGCACGCCTTCGCGCGAGACATCCACGCCGGTTGTCTCGCCGCGGCGGGCGACCTTGTCGATCTCGTCGAGAAAAACGATGCCCGTCTGTTCGACGCTGTCGATCGCGCGCGCCTTCAGTTCTTCTTCGTTGACGAGTCGCAACGCTTCTTCTTCGCGGGTCCTGCGCAGTGCATCCTTCACCTTGAGGCGGACCGTGCGCTTGCGTTGACTCGTCAGGTTCGAAAACATGCTCTGCAGCTGGTTCGTCATCTCTTCCATGCCGGGCGGCGCCATGATCTCGACACCGACCGGGCTTGCGGAGAGTTCGAGTTCGACCTCCTTGTCGTTCAACTCACCCTCGCGTAACCGCTTGCGAAATACCTGGCGCGCCGAGGAGTCGGTCCGATTCGCGGCGTCAGCAAAACCAACTGCGTGCGGTTCCGGCAGCAGCGCATCGAGGATGCGGTCCTCCGCGGCGTCCTCCGCGCGCGCTCGAACCTTTTCGATCTGCTCGTGCCGCAGCATCTTCACCGCGGTGTCGGTCAGGTCGCGGATGATCGATTCGACATCGCGACCGACGTAGCCGACTTCCGTGAACTTGGTGGCTTCGACCTTGATGAAAGGCGCGCCGGCGAGTTTTGCGAGGCGGCGCGCGATCTCGGTCTTGCCGACGCCGGTCGGACCGATCATCAGGATGTTCTTCGGCGTCACTTCGTCGCGCAGCGATTCGGTCAGCTGCATGCGGCGCCAGCGATTGCGCAGCGCGATGGCGACGGCGCGCTTCGCAGCGTCCTGTCCGACGATGTGCTTGTCGAGTTCGTGCACGATCTCTCGAGGCGTCATGACGCCGGGCGTCGCTACGCTCACGAGCCAGTTGCCTCGAGCGACTCGATCGTTCGGTTGTGATTCGTATAGATGCAGATGTCCGCGGCGATGGCGAGGCCCTTCTCGACGATGCTGCGCGCGTCGAGATCGGTGTTGTCGAGCAGCGCTCTGGCCGCGGCCTGCGCGTAGCTCCCGCCCGATCCGATCGCGATCAAATTGTCTTCCGGCTCGATGACATCGCCGTTGCCGGTGATCATCAATGATGTGCTCGCGTCGGCGACCACCAACAGCGCCTCTAAGCGGCGCAGCGCCCGGTCGGTGCGCCAGTCCTTTGCGAGTTCGACCGCGGCACGCGTCAGGTTGCCCGAGTACTTGTCGAGTTGCTTCTCGAAGCGTTCGAACAACGTGAACGCATCCGCCGTCGCTCCCGCGAATCCGGCGAGCACCCTGTCCTGATACAGGCGACGCACTTTGCGCGCGTTGGCTTTCATGATCGTCTGGCCGATCGAGACCTGACCGTCGCCGCCGATGACCACAGTATTGCCGCGGCGCACGCTGAGAATCGTCGTGCCTCGATACTCTTCCAAAGGATTCACCGGCGTCGCGTCAGGGGGATGCGCGCATACTGCGGACCGTTGCGGTCGAATTCAACCAGCGACGGGTTTGCGGGCGAGCACCAGCGCTTCGACGTCCTGCTTACGCAGCGCCGTGATTGCGTGCTGCGTGTCTTGCGGTGTCGCGAACGGACCCACGATCACGCGGTGTCGGATCACGCCGCTCGACAGCGTGACCGCGGTTGTCTCGGTATTCCAGCCGGACTGGGTCAATGTCGCACGCAGGCGTTCGGCATCGTCTTTGTTCGTGAACGAGCCCGCTTGCAACAGAAACTCGTGCGGCCCGGCGTTGTTCTGCGCACCGTTCGGCGCATCGTTCTGCGCATCGCGCGCGGCATCCGCCACGGGGTGCGGGGTGCTCGACTCGTTGGGGAGGCGTTCGAAGAACTCGAAGCGCGTGACCGGTGTCGGATCACCGGCTGCGGGTGGTGGCGACGGCGTGGTCGTCGCGCCGCCGGTCCACCACTCAGGCGCCAGTGCGCCAGCGAGCGTGAGCGCAACTCCCACGGTGATTCCCGCGCCAAAGCTGCCCCAGTGGAACACGCCCTCGCGCCGTCGCGACACTCTGCGCGGCTCGGTACGCAACGAACCCGATCGGGAACCCTTTCGGGAACCCTTGCTTCGCGTTCCGTTAGCAAAATCCTGCGCCATTGTCCGCGTGCTCGAAAAACTGCGCGCATCATAGCGACCACGCGAGCTCAAAACATATCGTAGGGATCGACGTCGATCGACCAGCGCACGCCGGGGAATCGACGCTGGCCGTGCGCCTCGATGAGATCGTCGAGCGCGCGTTGCAGGCGCGCGCGGTCGGCGCTGAGCAACATGATCTGGCTGCGAAAACGCCGCGCGCGTTTTGGCAGCGGCGCGGGGACGGGCCCGAGTACGTCGAGCCCGGGTCGATCGCGGCAACCTTCGGTGAGTGCGCTCAGACACGCTTGCGCGCGCTGCATGTCGACACCGTCCGCGTTGACCAGTGCCAATGCGCGCAGCGGCGGCAGGCCCGCCGCTGCGCGGTGCTCGAGTTCCGCGCCGGCGAATCCTGCGTAACCGTGCTCGACGAGCGCCGTCAGCAATGGATTGGTCGGATTGAATGTCTGGATCCAGACTTCGCCAGGGTGTTCGGCGCGTCCGGCGCGTCCTGCGACTTGCACAATCAACTGCGCGGTATGCTCGGGCGCGCGAAAATCGGGGCTCGCGAACCCTGCGTCGGCGTTGATCACGCCGACCAGCGTGACCCTCGGAAAGTGGTGGCCTTTGGCGAGCATCTGCGTGCCGACGAGCACCGCGGGCTCGCCGCGCGCGATCAACTCGAGGTGCGACGCCATCGTGCGCGCGCTGCGCGTGGTGTCGCGGTCGATCCGCAACACCGGTACATCGGGAAATGCCTCGGCAACGCCTTGTTCGCTGCGCTGCGTGCCGACGCCGACCGCGCGCAGCGCGTCGTCGCCGCAGTCCGGACAGCGCGCCGGCAGTGGCGCATCGAGCCCGCAGTGGTGGCAGCGCAATCGCGCAGGTCCCTGGTGCAGCGTCAACCGACTCTCGCAGCGCGGGCACCCGGCGCACCAGCCGCAGCGCGTACAGAGGTAGGCGGGCGAGTAGCCACGCCGGTTGATGAACAGCAGCACCTGGTTGCCTTGCCCGAGGTGCGCGCCGATCGCAGCGCGCAGCGGCGCGCTGAGGCCGTGCTCGAGCTTCAAGCCGCGGATGTCGACGAGTCTGATCAGCGTCGTGTGGGCCGCGCCGGGTCGGCCGAGCAGCCGCAGATGTCGATAGCGACCGCGACGGGCGTTGTGCAACGTCTCGAGCGCCGGCGTCGCGGTTCCCATCAGCAGTGGGATGCCGAGCAGTTGCGCGCGCTTCACCGCGAGGTCGCGCGCCGAGTAACGGAATCCGTCCTGCTGTTTGAACGAACCGTCGTGCTCTTCGTCGACGACGATCAGGCCGAGGCGTGCGAAGGGCACGAAAATCGCGCTGCGAGTGCCGATCAATACGCGCGCGTGGCCGCCGCGGCACGCTTGCCACGCTTGCGCGCGCTCGCGCTCCGTCAGGCCGGAGTGATACACCTCGGCGCTGCCGAAACGATCGGCGAAGCGCTCGAATGTTTGCGGCGTCAACGCGATTTCGGGGATCAGCACCAGAACCTGGTCGCCGCGGGCGAGCACGGACTCGATCACCTGCAGATAGATTTCGGTCTTGCCGCTGCCGGTGACGCCGTCGAGCAGCAGACATTCGAAGCGGCCAAGCACTGCGCGCACCGCGGCGGTCGCGTTGAGCTGCTCCTGCGTCAGTTCGAAGTCCGCACGGCCGACGCGCAGCGGCGGCGCGGGCGGTGGACCCGCCGCTTCGATGAAGCCCTTGTTGACCAGACCGCGCAGCGCTTGCGCGTCGACACCGGCGTTGAGCAGCGCCTCGTGGCTGGTCCAGCCGCCCGCGGCGCGCAGCGCGAGCCACGCGGCGCGTTGTCGTGGGGCGCGTGCGAGCGACGCGGCTTCATCGCACGTCGATTCGTCACAAGGCAGCGCGCGCCAGAAGCGCGACAGCAGCGGCTCGAGTGCGCGACCTTTGCGTAGCGCCACCGGCAGCGCCGAGAACAGCGCCTCACCGGGCGGGTGGTGGTAGTAGTCGGTTGCCCAGCGAAGCAACTCGAAGACGTCGGCTTGCAGGATCGGCTGCGCGTCGAGGATCTCGGAGAGTTGTTTAAGCGGCGCATCAGTGCCGGCGGTGTCGCGAGTGTCGACGACGAGGCCGATCAGCGCGCTGGCGCCGAACGGCACGCGCACGCGCACGCCCGGTGGCGGGACAGGCGCGCCGTCGGGCAAGAGG
>CAYUMA010000209.1:0-14395 GCA_964445675.1 uncultured Pseudomonadales bacterium
AATGCGACGTCCGCGTTGAGCGACGTGGACGACTTGACATAACTGATACCGGCGCGCGTTCCTCTGGTCGGAAAGTACGCATCATCAAAACGGTCGAGGGCAGCGGTGAAAATGTATTCGCCGCCGTTGAAACTATAGTCGGGCGTTGCCGGATCGCCGATCTGCACCTGGGCATCACCCGAAAACAGCCGTACGCCCGCGGACACCGCCGCATAGCGGCCGAACTCGCGCATGACGTCGATCCCGCCGCCGAACTGACTGACCTCGTAGTCGTTCACCTCATGTCCGCGCTGGTCGAACGTCGCGACGTCTCGCTGCTCGGCGAACACGCTCGGTCTCAAGTAGAGCTGCAACTCCGGATTCACCGCCTTATACATTTCGGCCAGAAATGCCGGGGTTTCGCCGAGTTGAATCATCACGCGCGCTTCGGAGCCCAAATCATCGATCGCTGTATCGAGAACCGCGAGGCGCAGATTGGCGTCGGTGCCGCCGTTACCGCTGAAGATGTCGAGGCCCCACTCGAGGAAGCGAGTGCCGCGCGAATCCTGCGTGACGTGAACAATGACGCCGCTTTTGCCGTCTTCCTCCACAACCTCATAACGCACGAGATCCAGATAACCGAGCCCGTAGATCTGTTCGATGCTCTTGTCGAGCGCAGCGGTATCGAGCGGCGCCCCGAGCGGTATGTGCAGGCGCTCTTGAATGACGGCGTCGTTGAAGCGCGAACGGTTGTCGAGCTTGACGAATTGAACCGGCGCCAGCGTGCTGACGCACGACTCGATGAAGCGCCTCTGTTCGGCGTAGTCCGCTGCACTGATCGACAGGCGCTCGAGTTGCGCCCGTTTTTCGTTGGCGCCCTGATAGCCGATTGGAATTGCTTCACTGACGAGGTCGAAGCTCGCGGACGAAATGTCCCCGCCGAGCGCCGGCGTGATCAGCACGTCCTGCGCCGTGAGCGTCGCGATCTGCGCCTGAGAGTTGCGCACGACGAGCAGGCCAGACAGTTGCGCGGTGATGTTGAGGAGCGTCTTGAGGTTGTCGCGCGGTTCCAATGGCGTGCCGACGTCGACGGCGATCACGATATCGGCGCCCATCCGTCGCACCACGTCGATCGGCACGTTGTTGGCGAGGCCGCCGTCCACGAGCAGGTACGAGCCAACCGGAACCGGGTCGAATGCGCCAGGCACCGACATGCTCGCTCGCATCGCGACGGCGAGGTTGCCATTGGCGAGGATCACCTCGTTGCCGGTGACGATGTCGGTTGCGATGGCCCGGTACGGTATCGGCAGGTCGTCGAAATTCGTCTGCAGCGTGCGATCCGACGTGAGTCGCTCGAACAGGAACGAGATCTTCTGGCCATGCACCGCGCCCGACGGCAACAGCTGCGATTTGGGACCGATCCCCAGTTTGGGACCAAACAAGCCGAGTCTGTCGTCGAGTTTGCGCAGGTACGGCTCGTCCTGGCGCGCAGTCGCGTCCTTGAACAGCGCGTCGAAATCGATCGCGGTCACTGTCTCTTCGAGTTGCGTTGCGTTCATGCCCGTCGCGTAAAAGGCGCCAACCAGCGAACCCATGCTGGTGCCGGCCACGTAGTCGACGGGCACGTGCATCTCCTCGAGGAGCTTGATGACGCCGATGTGCGCGGCGCCGCGTGCGCCGCCGCCGCCCAACACCAGGCCAATCTTCGGCCGATCGGTGGTGGGGCCGCGTGCACATTCGGCAGCCTGCGTCGTCGGCGCCCACACCGCCAATGCGAGCAGCGTTGCGGCGATGACGCGATGTAACGATCTGATCATGGCGCGGAACCTCGCCCAGGCATCATGGTTGCACCGGAAGTGTATGCGAGTCGAGTGCGCAGGGGCAGCGCGACCGCAACGTGGTGCGGCGCGTGGTAGCGTGGCAGTCGCCAGAGGTGGGTCGCGCCACTGCGGGTTCGTTTGACTGTAGCGAGCAAGAGCTTTGGAAGCGTTTTTGATTTCAACCGGCGTCGTCGCCCTCGCCGAAATCGGCGACAAGACACAGCTTCTCGCGTTGATCCTCGCGGCGAAGTTCCGAAGGCCCGTGCCGATCATCATCGGTATCCTGATCGCGACGCTGCTGAACCATGGATTTGCCGGCGCACTTGGTGCGTGGATCACCTCGGTGATGAGTCCCGACGTGTTGCGCTGGGTGATCGGGATTTCGTTCATCGGGATGGGCGCATGGACGCTGATCCCCGACACGTTCGACGAGGACGCAGCCGGACTCACCCGGTACGGTGTGTTCGCAACGACGCTTGTCGCGTTCTTCCTGGCCGAAATGGGCGATAAGACCCAGGTCGCGACGGTCGCGCTCGCGGCGCAGTTTCATGCGTTCGTTGCCGTGGTCGCGGGCACGACGCTCGGGATGATGATCGCTAACGTCCCGGTCGTGGTGCTCGGTGATCGTATTGCGCAGCGGCTACCGGTTCGGCCGATACGTCTGATCGCGGCCGCCGTCTTCGTGATACTCGGTGTCGCTACGCTCGCCGGCGCCGGCGCGCGCCTGGGGTTCTAAAGGTCCGGTTCAGCAGCGCGCTGGTCGCGGCAGCATCAGCGTGTGACCCTCAGCCGCGAACGGTCCGCGCACCATGAAGACATCATCCGGCGTGCCCGGCTCGAGTGCGTCGGCGCCGCCGCGCAGGTCGTGCGGTTCGGACGCGAACGCGCCATCAAGTCGATCGGGCGTCAGATAACTCACGACTTCGGCGACCGGCGCCTCGTATGCTGCCGCGATTGTTTCGATTGATGGGATGCTCGAGCCAACGACGTCGTAGAGCCGCAGCGTGCCATTCGCGAGATCGGCGGACACGGCCGCGTCGACGCTTTCGATGTAACGGATCGCACTGCGATACTCGTAGAACGCCCACGAAGCTTTTTCGGGGCCGACACCCAGTACATCCGACACCGGCGACCGCTCGGCGAGCAGCCGGTGTGCCAGCGCGCGATCATCGCGTCGATTGAGGTCGAGGGCGCGACTCGGCACGCTCGTCGGGCGAACTCTGGGCCGATAACGAAAGATCGACTCCGGCACGACCCTGAACCCAAAGGGTTCGAAGTATTCACGGTGCAACGTCGTCAGCAGCAACGTCTCGAACCGTGTGGACGCGAACGCCATTGCCCGCTCGAGCGTGTCACGAAAAAGACCCCGGTGCCGATGACCGGGATGCGTGGCCACGCCGTGAATGCCACCGCAGACGACCTCGGCGCCCATCACTCGAAGTGGAATCGACAGCAGTCCGACGTGCGTAATCACAGCTCCCGCGGCTTCGACGATGAACGGCGTCGAACTGTCTTCCCAGCGGGCGCCAAAGGCCTCGCCGTTCGCGCGCGCGCCACGCATGCCGGGGAACGTGATGTCGAGGAGGTCGAAGACGCGATCGCCGAGTGTCGGATCTAACTGGTACGAATGCATCCGAGCGGCCGCCGTAATCCAGATCCGCACAAGGCTGCGCCCGCCGTGCCGCATTGGCAACGTTGTCGCTCGATCGTTTTGGTGTTCCGATCGGTGCGATTCGCAGAGAAGGCGCTGGACGAAGTGCGAGCCGCGCTGCGTGCGGGCGCACGGCAGTGCGTAGAGCTTGCTGGGATCTCGAGCGACGTTTTAGCAGCATTTCAAGGGGGTTCACGATGCGTCAATTACTCTTCGTGGTATTGATCCTGCTCTGCGCAAGCGCGGTTGCGCAGTCGAGCGTCAGTATCGGTGCGGGAACCGGCGATTGCCGGGAAGTTGCCCGACAGATCGTCCGTGATTGGATGGACGTTGGCGACCTCATAGCCGGCGACGGCACGCTCAAGCGCCCGTCGGCAAATCAGTTCCAGTGTGTTGCGCCGACCGAACTCCAGGGGGCAATGCCGCGGCGTGCGGGTACTTCGGATCTGCGCTGCTACAGTGTCCAGCGCGCCGGTGTGTGCTGCGACGCGCAGATGCGTTCCTGCGCTACCCTGCCGCAATAAAAGGTGCAGTGGCGCCGCTGAGTCGCAGCCGGCGCTCTTTGCCTATGTAGTGTTCAATGCAATACGAGGGGGACGTACTTGAATCTCGTCGACAAAGCCAAACAGCTCGCGCCCGCGTTCGCCGCGTCCGCCGATGAAGACGCGAAGTTGCGGCGGCTCAGCGATGCCACGTGGCGCCATCTACTCAACGGCGGTTTCCTGCGCGCGCTGCAACCGAAGCGTTGGGGCGGCGGCGAAGTCGGCATCGTCGAGTTCATCGACGCGATCGCCGAGATATCGCGCGCCTCGCCGTCAGCCGGTTGGGTGGCCGGCGTCATCGGTGTGCATCCGTGGCAACTCGCGCTATTCGACGACGCGGCACAACGCGAGATGTGGGGCGGCGATCCGGCGACGATGCACTCGTCGTCGTACAACCCCACTGGCAAGGCCGAAAAGGTCGATGGCGGTTATCGGCTGTCGGGCCGCTGGTCGTTCTCATCCGGCTGCGATCACTGCCGCGGCGTGAATCTCGGTGCGACTGTCGGCCTGCGCGATGTCGGCGGCACCCAAGCACCGGATTTCCGGTCGTTTCTGCTGCTGCGCGATCAGTACCGTATCGATGACACATGGCGCGTCGCCGGCTTGAGCGGCACCGGCAGCAACGACATCGTCGTCGAGAGCGCGTTCGTGCCGGAACACCGTACCCAATCGCATCTCGACTACGCATTGAATCTGCCGTTGGCCGGTCGCGAGCTGAACGACGGCGTGCTGTATCGCTTGCCGTGGTCGGTGGTGTTCAACATGGCGCTCGCGGCTTCGGTGCTGGGCGCTGCGCGCGGCTTCATCGACGCGTGGATCGAGCAGACGACGACTCGCAAGCTCGCGCGCGGCTTGCGCGCCGCCGACGACGCGCTGACGCAACGCCGTCTCGCCGAGGCAATGTGGTACGTCGACATCACGCTGTCGCGGATGCGCGCCGACGCTGCCGAACTGTGGCAAATGGCGCAGGCGCACGAGTCGGCCTCTATGCAGCAACGCGCGCAGATCCGCTGGAACATGTGTCGCGGGTGCGACCTGGTCGGTGCCGCCGTCGTCGACCTGCTGCGCGCCGCCAGCGGCCGCTCGATCTACCTCGATCATCCGCTGCAACGCCGCTTTCAGGATGTGCTGGGCGGGCTCGGACACGCGTTCCTCGTGCCCGATCCCCTCGCGCAATTCGTTGGCGGATCGTTGCTCGGTTCCAACAAGCTGGAGATGGTGCTGTGATTCGATCGTTGAGCTATGTCGGGTTTGCTTCGCCGCACGCGTGAGGTAGGGCATCCCGACCCCGCACCGTATCGATACGCATACGCACATCCTGTCGCCCGACTACGCGGCGTGGCTCAAACGCAAGAGCGCCGCGCGGATCGCGTCGTCCTCGGCCACGCGCGGAATCCCGAAGACCGCCTTCACGCCGTCGCCGAGCAGTTGCGTCACCTTGCCGCCATGCGAGTCGACGGCACCGCGCCGCGCCGGCGAACCGAGCGCGTTGCCGCACTCGTCGCAGAACTTCGCGCCGGCGCGATTCTCGTGAGCGCACGCCGGGAGCGTCATCGTCTCTGAACACACCGCAATACTTCGGCCTGGTAGGTCTTGCCGCGCTCATTGACGAAGTCCAGCACATTGAGCGAGGTCGGCACATAACCAAAACCGATCTGATGCTGCGGATGCCATTGAAAGAGGGAACCCCCTAATCCCATCCATCCATAAAATCCTTCTCTGCCCGTGTTCAAGCGATGGTCGTTGGTGGTGAACGATGCGTCCGCGGCAGCAAATTTCGCCACCCCGCCCTGCGTAAAGATCGTTGTGACGAAAGCCATGTCCTTCCTGTCCGGGCCATCATGCAGGGCCCTCCAGGCCGCACGGTTAAGAATTTCGGTTGTCCCGAACTTCCCCCCTGCTGACATCATCGCGGCGATTTTCGCGAGCCCCCTGGCAGAGCAGGTTGCGTTGGCCGACGGGGTTTCACCCATCCTCACGGAACGTTCATTGAAGAAAGTTATTTTCTTCATGCCCTCGAGAGGCGGTGGGTTGCCGGCCGTCGTCCTTTTTCTGACGCGCGGTAGAAGTTGTATCAATCTGCCGGCCGTTTGGAAAATGTTGTGCTCCATCCTTCGCTTCAGAAACTTCGGTTTCATACCCTCCAACACCTGGAATCGCAGACCCAGCGGCGCTACATCGACGACTCGCGTCAGGTCCTTCGCCTTTACTCCGATGTTGACATCGACACCGAGCGGACCACTCACCTCTTCCGTCAGGAACTCACCAATGGTTCGACCGGCGGGATCGATTCGACGGAAAACTTCATTGACGATCCAGCCCCTGGTGATCGCGTGGTACTCCCGGGTGCTTCCACCGCCGTCACGGAACTTTTGTGGCTGCGCCTCGATGATCTGGCCGATCCTGTTCTGCTTGATTCGTTCCGCCAGCAAGTCTTGCGGTGCAATGGAAGTATTGAGTGCAGCAAGCCCCGCTTCATGACGCATGAGTTCGGCGATGGTCAATGCCTGCTTACCGTTGGCGCCGAACTCCGGCCAATAGTCGGCCACGTTCGCGTCATAACTCAGTAGCCCTTGCCCAAACAGCCATCCGATCGCGATGGCTTCGAGACTCTTGCCGCTGCTGAATACGTTGACGAGCGAATCCGGTGAGAACCCGTCGCCCTCAACGACAGACGCCCAGAGGTCCACGACCTTTTCACCCTGAACGTAGATGCACAGTTGCGTCTGCTTTTCCTCGAGCGTTCGCATGTTGTGTTCGTACAAAGTTCTGATGGACTCGAACCCGGGTGCGACTTCGCCTTGGATGTGAACGGGTCTGCTGGGCACCTGACTTTTCGCTCCTTCGCTAGAACGGTTCGGCCGAAAATGATGAATGGGGAAGGCAGTGTAAACCGAGGCCGCGCACCACCTGCGCGCCGGGCTTCGTCGGGCGGAGCATCGAGCAGAGCCGCGTCAGCGTGCCTGTTGCGACTTCCTCGCCGTGCAAACAGTGCGCGTGCGCGTGCGGCCCGGCGGTGTGGCTCCCGTGCGCATTCCGTCCAGCCCTTCATGTCCGCACCGTGGATCTCGTCGAATGGCCGCGGCGGCGTGGCGTTGTCCACCAGGAGTTGCACGAGCTTGCCGCGCTCGCGCGCCCCGGTTCGCCTCGGAGCGCCCCCATTGCGACTTCAGGGCCTCGTCAGACCCGATCACGACCACCGCCTTCGCGGCCCGCACGACGCTGGCTGGCAGGCCTGCCGCTACTTTTCTAAGTCGAAGCCCTCGAGCGCAGTCAACCAGGATCCGTCTTGCTGGCGCTCGTAGACACCCATCCAGCGGGTCTTCACCGTCTGAGCGGCACCACCGCCTTTGGGCGTTTCAACGCAGCTGTCGTGGCCCCATACCACTCCCACCTTTTCCAACTGATCGACGCGGTCGATTTTCCACGTGCACGTCGATTGGTTCTTGGCAAAGCCCGCCGCGTGATACTGATTTATTCCCTTGCGGCCACGCACGGTCTGATCCGGCGCCAGCAGAATGGCATCTTCCGTATAGAGGCGCCCCTGAGCCTCGGCATCGCCTGCCTGGTTCGCGGCATACCACTTTTCATTGACTTCGTGTGCCCACTTCGGAGTGTCCTCCGCGATGGCGAGCCTCGCGCCGAGCAATGCCGCGAACACCAACACCACGATCCCGAATGACTTGAGCATTTTGAGTTCCTCTGCGTGAATTTGAATTGTTCTAAGTCGGTTCTCTCGTTCGACGAGTGGTCGGCACAAGCTGCCTCGACGCACCCGTCGTTTCGCATGCTACGCCTGACGCGAGAGAATCAGGAGCGACGGCCCAAGCACTTCACGACGTCGTGCTCGCCAGTCAGCTCGCGTGCACCCTGCGATAGGCCGCGTCACCGGCGTCCCGTTGTACGGAACGACCGAGCACGTCGGCGTCGAGGATGGCCGTGCGCACCATCTGCGCAGTCACCGGCATCGGCATGTTGGCCGTGTAAGGCCACGCCATTGTGCCTTCGACGAGGATGTCGAGTGCCGAGCGCTGACTCGCATCGAGCGCGACCTGGCCGAGGTGAATAGGCAGGCCGACCGCGGCGAAGAAGGTTGCGACGCGCCGGGCTTCGTCGGGCTGACCCTCGAGCATCAGCTGTGTGAGCGTACCCATTGCGACTTCCTCACCGTGCAGATAATGCGCGTGCACTTGCGGCACGGCGGTGTAGCTCTGCGCGATACCGTGCGCGACCGCGACGCCCCCACTCTCGAAGCCGAGGCCGCTGAGCAGCGTATTCGCTTCGACCACGGCTTCCAGCGACGCGTCTACCCGTTTGCCCGTGACGGCCGCCGCCGCGGCGACACCGTGTGCGAACAGCGTGTGCGCGCAGGCCTCGCCGATCGCACAAGCCGCGAGGGTCTGGCCGGCACCTGCGGCAGTGACGCTGTTGGGATTGCGTTGGCACGCGCGCGCCTCGTACCAGGTGGCCATCGCGTCGCCCATGCCCGACACGAGGTAACGTTCCGGCGCGGCGGCGACGATTTCGGTATCGACGATCACGAACAGCGGGTTGAGCGGATAGAACTCGACGCTTGCGTACACGCCGGCCGGTGTGTACAGCACCGACAGCGCAGAGCAAGGCGCGTCGTTCGACGCCAGCGTCGGCACGATCACCACGGGGATGTCGAGGCGATGGGCAACGGCTTTTCCGGCGTCGACGCACTTTCCGCCACCCAGCGCGATGAGGCAGTCGACCGTCTCTTCCCGCAGCGCGGTGGCGTGGCGCTCGATCTCGATGAGCGAGGTCTCGCCGTCGAAGCGACAGGCGACTGACGAGATGCCGAAGGCGCGCAGGCCGGCTTCCAGCGTAATGCCTTCGTGGCGGGCAACGCGCGTCGACATGAGAATCGCGACGCGGCGGATGCGGGTGATGGAAAGGTAGCGCCCGACGTCGTTCAACACCCCGGGCCCTTGCACGTAGCGATTCGGTGCAATGAACGCGCGCGGAACGGCGCGCCCGGAGCCGGCGGCTGGCGTGAATACGGACATCGGCAGGTAGGGTTCGGTGGCGGTCATGCATGTGCGCTCGGGTGACATCGAATGCACAGTGCACGCGCGTGGGGTGTCGTGCAAGGCGCGTCTCGACGCGCCAACGACCTGGTGATTCCATCAGCTGCACGGCGCGTTTTCCGAAAGCGATTCGATCAGAACGAAGGGTTTCATCACACTAAATACGGGATTTCGTCTCTCCATCCAGAGTCTCGAAGTTCGATGGGATGAAGGCTGCGCGCATGCCTGTGAGCGCCCCGTACTTCGCCGCGAAAGACCCGAGGCCACCGGGGGCCTCCATTCGCCAAACTAGAAACAGCGTTGCGAGCCCGATGCTCAATATGAAGTATCGATTGTCGAAATATCCGGTGGCTAAGTACGGCAGGAGGGCAATGGGAAGCGCGATCAACGCGTAGAAAATAGTTAGGCCAGCACCGCTGACAACTTCCGTCGTTCACATGTCGTTCATTCCGCATACGTGGGAGGGGGAGCCGGTCTGTCACCGTTCCCTCGATCCCTACGCTCTGGTAGCGTGCGCAGCGGGAGACAAAACCAATAGTTGACTGCACTCAGAAATGACTACGCGAGACCCGTCGCACTTCCCCACAGACCCTATGACATGGTGGCGTGCATCGCACGAGCGAGACCTCGAATCATTTGTGCGCTCGCACGGTCGACAACCCAGATCATTCCACGAGCTGTCGATGTGGCTCAAGCCGACCCCAATTCGGACTGAACCTCCTCGGCCCTAGAAGAAAGCCCCCCGACGCCGACCTAGGGTGGCGGCAGGACAGTCGGCATCGGGGCGCAAATTGCGCCAGCGGCGCAGTGGGCGTCGTGCGACGGTGCAGAGGCGTTACGTCCTTAATCCTACAAACAGTGACATGACCCGGCGCTCGTCAGTGGCCCTTGCGGCCGTCACTCTACTGTCATATTGCTCGCGCAGATTCGCCGATCGGTCCCAATACAGGGTTTTCTGATGAGCCAGACTCCAGCGAACGCACCGAGCGACCTGATGGACCGGATCCGGCGCGAGCTCATCGATAGCTTCGACGAAGAATTCGAGATGGAGATCGAGGACGCGGAATACGGCGGCGTGGCCGGGCGTTCGAGCACGAGCGAGAGTGAGAAGGAGCGCCGTGCGACATACTTCAGAGAGCTGTTCCGCCTGCAGGGCGAGCTCGTCAAGCTGCAGGAATGGATCGTCCGCGCGCGCCACAAAGTCGTGATCCTCTTCGAAGGGCGCGACGCCGCCGGCAAGGGCGGTGTGATCAAGCGCACTACACAACGCCTCAATCCGCGCGTGTGTCGTGTGGCAGCGCTTCCCGCACCGAACGACCGTGAGCGTACCCAATGGTACTTCCAGCGTTACGCGGCACATTTGCCCGCAGCGGGAGAAATGGTGTTGTTCGATCGCAGCTGGTACAACCGCGCCGGCGTCGAACGCGTGATGGGTTTCTGCACCGACGCAGAATACGAGGAGTTCTTCCGGACCGTGCCCGAGTTCGAAAAGATGCTCGTACGGTCGGGCATTCAAGTCATCAAGTACTGGTTCTCGATTACCGACGATGAGCAACACTCGCGGTTCCTCGCGCGCATCTACGATCCGCTGAAGCAGTGGAAGTTGAGTCCGATGGATCTCGAGTCGCGCCGCCGCTGGGAGGAGTACACCAAGGCGAAGGAGATCATGCTCGAGCGCACGCACATTCCCGAATCGCCATGGTGGGTGGTGCAGGCGGTCGACAAGAAGGCTGCACGCCTCAACTGCATCGCGCATCTGCTCGATCAGATTCCGTACACGCCGGTAGAGACTCCGACGATCACGTTGCCGGAACGCGAGCGCAGCGAAGATTACATGCGCCAACCGGTGCCTAACGAGATCGTCGTGCCGGAGCGTTATTGACCAACTGCTCGCAAACAGATGGGCGTTGACAGCCGATAGAGCGATTCCCCACAGCAGCGCAAGGCGGCGCGATGCGCGCAGCGTGATATCGTCTGCCGCAAATGCTGCGACACGAATCGAACGGGAGCGTTCGGCGGATAGTGAACCAATCCGATAAACACCCGGCGACCGAGTACGGATCCGACCGCAACGGCATGATATGCGGATACGAATTTCGTCCCGGGCAACGCGCGACGCCCGTCAGCTCCGATGAAGTCGTGACCCGTCTCGAAACGGTGCCGGCGGACGGCACCTTCTATTGGCTGCACTTCTCTCTCGCCAACTCGTCCACCGAACGGTGGCTACACCATTTGCGGGGCCTGCCGCACGCCTTCTACGGCGGCTTGCGGGCGCCCAGCAACGCGACGCGCGTCGAGCAGGACGGCGACGCGCTGGTTGCCGTGATCAACGACGTCTTGTTCGATTTTCACCATGAGCGCTCCGACGCCTCTACCACGACGTTGGCCGTGCTGCCGGGCGTGATGGTCAGCGCGCGGCTGAAGCCGCTGCGGTCGGTCGACCGATTGCGTGAATCGGTCAAAGGCGGTTTGACGTGCGGCTCACCGGTCGAGTTGCTCGCGCGCCTGCTGCAGAACCAGGCCGACGTGTTGGTCGACATCGTGCGCAGGTCCGGCGAACAGGTCGACAAGATCGAAGACAGCGTGCTGGTCAGTCGCATCGCCGGACACCGTGCCGAACTGTCGGGGTTGCGGCGCATGCTCGTCAGATTGGAGCGACTGCTCGCGCCGGAGCCGGCCGCGCTATTCCGGTTGTTGAACAGGCCGCCGGCCTGGATATCGGAAGCAGACGTCACCGCACTGCGTCAGGCCGCAGAAGAATTCACTGCCGTCGTCGCGGACTGCACCGCGCTGGTCGAGCGGGCGAAGTTGATTCAGGAAGAACTCGCGGCGATGGCGATTGAGCAGACGAACCGCAGTCTGTTCGTGCTGACGTTCGTTACGGTGCTGTTGCTGCCGTTCAACGTCGTCGGCGGATTGTTCGGGATGAACGTCGGCGGCATCCCCTACGGCGACAGCCCGCGTGGGTTCTGGGTGATCGTGCTGTTCATCTGCGCCGTGATTGCGGCAGCGAGCTTTATCGTGTGGCGGCGCTTCAGGCGCTGATCCGCAGGGCAAAAAATGCCCCCCGATGCCGACGTCTTGGGGGGGCCGGAGTGGTCGGCATCGGGGCGCGAGCTTTAGCCACGGTCAGCAGTCCAGCCGGAAACGGGATTCCGGCGAGCGCTTTGGTGAGCCCGAACCGGAACGGGCCACGCGCCGCAAGCCGGAAGTCATACGCGAGCGCGAGCACGAACGTACCGCCAAGCGTGTGTCCCGAAATGGCCGCCACCGTCGGCTTCGGCATTCCATACTACGCAAGATGGTCCGATTGATCGTCGCGAGCATCGTGGCGCGCTTCGCCGCGTCATAGGCCGGGACTTCGCGCGTATCGATGCCGGCCGAGAACATGCCGGGCGTGCCGGTCAGCACGACGCCAGTGCAGCTTGGAGCGCGGATGCCCCAGGGATATTCTCGACGTTTCGGCGAGCGCCCGTGTGGAAGTTGTCGACGCATAGCACCTCGTCACCTCGCTGGAGCAGCCGTTCACAAAGGTGCGAGCCGAGAAAGCCAGCGCCGCCCACTACAAGCACGCGTTTGAAGATAGATCTCGCATCAGTTTTCATCCGTCGAGGAAACCGATTCGATCACGCTTGAATGGAAGCGCTCCTGCGGAAACAACGACTGCAGTATCTGCTTCGCCGACAAATCCCATGTCCACTTGCGCTTCGCGGCTCGGTATCCCGCTTCCGCCATGTTGCGCAGACGCTCGCGGTCGCTGAACAGTTCGATCATCCGATCCGCCAACTCACGGGGGTCGTTGGGTTCGACGAGGAAGCCGGTCACGCCGTCTTCGATGATTTCCGGAATAGCGCAGATGCGAGTTCCGATGCACACGGTCTTAGACCACATCGCTTCCAGAAAGACGATGCCGAAGGGTTCTCGAAGCGTCGGCATCACGAATATCTGGGACTCATAGAACAGCTTCTTGAGCGAATCACCGTGCAGTCGACCGTGGTAACGGACATGTCGTGTGCTCTTGCCCTCGACGCCAACCACGTCCAGATGTGCATCAGGAACCCGCCCGACGACCCGTTCGAACGCTTCGAGCAATTGCGGAAGACCCTTGCGGAGCGGTTCCAGGCCAACGAACAGAACCTTGTGCGCATCGAAGTCTTTGACCACGCCATCACGCTCACAATCCACGTCGAGGTTGGGTCCCGCACCTACGACTGCAATGTTCTCAGAGCGAACGCCGTACTCTTCGATCAGTGAACGCGCGACATACTTCGAAAGTGTGAACACGCGATCCTGATCCAGGAACGCGCGACGTTCATAGCGATTCCACGAAGCGGCAACGCGCTTCTCGTGAAATGGGATTCCGAAGTCCGGGCTCTTCTTCGAAAGCAGATTCACATGGTCGGTGTAGATCGCGTACAAGACGCCTTGCCGGCGCCTTGTATGATTGGGCATTTGCTTCAGAGCGATAACAGCATCGACACGCTCTTCTCGAAGCAGCGCCCTTTGGTTGGCTTTCCCACGAGCCCATTGCGCTGCCCATGTACGATCCAGATAGCTCCTGTATCTTGCTCCGTAGACCAGTAGAGCATTGAGATAAATCAACGCGCCGTAGACGTAGCGGAGTCTTAGATTCCTCAAGGAATTGGCGGTTTCGACCACGTCGCAACCCTGTCGACGCAGCGCCTCGATCAAGCTGTCTCGGATGCCGGAGAATGACCCATATGTGATGACCAATATCCGGCGACCCACTCTGTTCTCGGCTCCATACAACTGCTGGAATACCCACACGATCCCTGGTCACCGGTTGACAAAACCGGTATTGCGCCATCAAGTCCAAGAATTGGGGTCGACAACAATCCTATCTTGTAGCGCGACTCCAAGACCATCCATAGCCGCTCTGCGAGCTTGTCGTCGCGTGCGAGCCGGCTCGGCCGATGCCACCGCGATGCAGCGCATTGACGGCGCGCCGTCCGCCAAGTCGCTCAGCCAACGACTTCGCGCCAACGATAGCGTGGTCTATAGTTGAGCTTCATTCGCAAATCGCGACGACCGCGTGGTCACGGTCATTGCCCCACCCATGCGCATCAGATTTTTTTACTGGGCCGATGCCTACGACGCCAAACTGCGGCCACTGCTCGACAGTGCACGCGCGAACGGAATTTATCCACAGCCGATCGGCGCTGGACGCACGGTGCGGGATTTCCACCACAGCCTGTTCAAGCAGCAGGCGCTATTCGACGCTGTGAATGGGTTGGATCGTGACGAGGTTGTTTGCGCGACGGACGGGTATGACGTTTTCTATCAGCAGACCGCCAAATATGTACTCGACACGTTTGCCGCGTTCGGTAGCGA
>CAYUMA010000210.1:0-1783 GCA_964445675.1 uncultured Pseudomonadales bacterium
GAACCGGCTTTTTTTCTTCGAGGAATGGGCCGATCAAGCAGCGGTGACCGCGCATTTTGCGGTACCCGCGTCGCAGGGGTTCGTGCAAGCGCTTGCCGGGCTCACAAGTTCTGCGCCGAAGCTCGTGATGTACGAATCGACGCCGCTGCGCGACCGCGGGAGGTAACAGCTCGATGATCGAAGGCGGTTGTTTCTGCAAACGGATCCGCTACACGATCGATGACGGTGAGTATCTGACCGCGAACTGTCACTGCACGACGTGCCGGCGCGTGCACGCGGCGCCGTACGTCACGTGGCTCGTCGTGCCGGTAACCAAATTCCGCTACACGCGCGCCGCACCGCAGCAACTCGAATCCTCGGCCGACGGCACGCGCTACTTCTGCGTCGGCTGCGGCACGCACGTCGCGTGCGTGAACACGAGTCACCCGCAGATCATCGACATCACGCTCGGCAGCCTCGATGCGCCCGAGCGGTTCGAACCGTCCCTCGACGTCTACGCCGATACGCGACTGGCGTGGGTGCCGCAGCGTCCTTAGACTCGAGTCAACCACTCAACCTTCCACCTGAGCTTCCAACGGAGATCTCCATGGCCCACAGCGTCATCATCCGCAACGGCACGGTCATCGACGGCACCGGCGCGCCCGGGATGCGCGCCGATGTAGCGATCGACGGCGAGCGCATCGCCGCGATCGGTCGCATCGAGGGTTCTGCCCCCGTCGAGATCGATGCGGCCGGAGCGCTCGTGACACCCGGGTTCGTCGACATGCACACGCACCTCGATGCACAGCTCGCGTGGGATCCGATCGCGTCGTCGTCGTGCTACCACGGCGTGACGTCGGTCGTACTCGGCAACTGCGGCGTCACGTTCGCGCCGTGCAAACCGCAGGACCGGGACTACCTCGCGAAGATGATGGAGTCGGTCGAAGACATTCCGGCGGCGAGCATCCTGTCCGGTTTGCCGTGGGATTGGGAAACTTACGGCGAATACCTCGCGTCGCTGTCGCGCATGAAAACGGGCGTCAACGTCGGCGGCATGGTCGGTCACTGCGCGGTGCGGTATCACGCGATGGGCGAACGCGGCCTCGACGACGTGCCGGCGAGTGCAGACGACATCGCGCGGATCTGCGATCTCGTCGATGAGGCGATCGGCGCGGGTGCACTCGGCTTTTCGACATCGCGCACGTTCATGCACCGCGTGCCGGATGGCCGTCCAGTGCCGGGCACGTATGCGCGCGCCGATGAACTGCTCGCGATCGGTCGCGTGCTCGGCAAACACGGCCGCGGTGTGTTCGAAGCGGCCGCGCGGCTCGGCGAGCGCGACAACGACGCGCTCGACAACACGCGCCGCGAAGTGGAACTGTTGGGAGAGATCAGCCGCGACAATGCCATCGCCGTCACGTTCGGTCTCACGCAGAGCGCGCGCCGACCGGATCTGTACAAACGTGTGATCGAGGTCTGCGAACAACAGAACGCGCGCGGCGCGCGGCTGCGGCCGCAGACGACCTCGCGCGGGATCGGCGTGCTGTTCGGCATTCACCACCGCACGCCGTACGACCGCTTCCCGGCGTGGGCTGCGCTGCGCGGCAAGCCGCTTCCCGAAAAGCTCGAAGGCCTGCAGCGGGATCGCGCCGCGCTGATTGCCGGCGTCGACGACACCAGCGGGACGATGCCGGCCGACCAACTCTTCGTGTTACTGCCGGGCGACGTGACGTATCACAACGATCCGGAGCGCTCGCTCGCCGCGCACGCGCGACGGCGGCGTGAAAGCCCCGTGGCCGCGTTC
>CAYUMA010000211.1:0-14958 GCA_964445675.1 uncultured Pseudomonadales bacterium
TTTCGAAGCGGCCTTCTCTGGATCGCCGTCCGCGCTCTTTTTCGGCGCGCGACGGCGACGCTTGCGACTGGTCGACTCTTCCTGCCGCACGAGATCGTCGTAATAGATGAACTCATCGCAGTTGCTGATCAAGAGATCCGACGACGAGTTCTTCACGCCGACGCCGATGACGGTCTTGTTGTTTTCACGCAGCTTGCTGACGAGCGGTGAGAAGTCCGAGTCGCCGCTGACGATCACGAACGTATCGACATGCGCCTTCGTATAGCAGAGGTCGAGCGCATCGACGACCATCCGGATGTCCGCCGAGTTTTTGCCCGACTGACGCACATGCGGGATCTCGATCAGTTCGAACGCGGCTTCGTGCATCACCGCCTTGAATTCCTTGTACCGCTCCCAGTCGCAATACGCTTTTTTGACGACGATGCTGCCTTTCAGCAACAGCCGCTCGAGCACGTGACCGATGTCGAACTTGGGGTACTTGGCATCACGCACACCAAGCGCGACGTTTTCGAAATCTGCAAACACCGCAAGATTGCGGTCATCGACATCAATGGCCATCAGCGTTCCGAACAAGGTGAGGGAGAGGCGCGCTGAGTATACTCCACGCCATCCTCATCGAAGAGCAAGCTAGCGTCCCTAACCCGGCGCTCGTGATCGGCAACAAGAACTATTCGTCGTGGTCATTGCGCCCGTGGCTGCTGCTTGAGACCAGCGCGATCGGCTTCGACGAATTCAAGGTGCCGCTGGACCAACAGCACAGCACGGCCGCGATTCAAGCCCACGCCCCGCCGGGGCGTTGCCGATGAATTGCCGACGCCCGCAATCGTCCGTACGCCTGACGAGTGCTATTCAGTTGGAGGTGCAGCGCGACACCGATCGAATCGTCGCGATCTGGCGAAGCTGTCGCGAAGACGCGGACGCCAACGGTCTGTTCCCGTTCAGTTGCTGACGCAGTTCGAACGCTCGCTCGCGAGCAACGTGTTACGCGACGCGGCCGTAACGCTTGCGCTGCAGATGCGGCGTGCTCTTCGTGCCGGGCGCCGTGTCGTAACCGAACAACGCGACGAGGCGTTCGGTCGGACCCGAGATTCGACTGACCCGATGCAGCGAATGACGGCCGGCAAAGATCAGCAAGGTACCCGGTGTCATCGGTAGCCGAGTCACTGCATCCATCGCGCCGCCGAGAACCGCTGCGACTCCGGAATAATTCTCGTCGGCTTCGCAGCGCAACTTCGGCGCCACGTCGAAATCGCCGCCGACATCGGCATCGCGCAGCGCCAGCGACACGACGAAATCCGTCTGGTCGTAGTGCCACTGCAGCTCGTCCCCGTCGCCCATCACTGCAAGATTCAGCGCGCCGAGCGGATCGGCGTAGCGGAACAACGGCGCTCGTTCGAGTACCGCGCTCACGAACGCCATCACCGGCGCCCACTCATACAGACACCGCACGGCCGAGGCGTGCGGAAACTGATCGTACGCAACCACGCCGACGCTGTAGCGTTGGCGGATCGTCCGCGGATGGTTCCTGGGCCAGCTCGCAGCGGGCTCCTCGAGATACGCCGTGCCCTCGCCAACGCTTTTGTACTGCCGCGACGAAAGCGCCTGCGCATCGGCGATGCAGCAGGCGAGCCCGTCGGCAGACAGAAACGCCGGCGCTTCTGCGGCCCCGGTATTGCGCAGCGCCGCCCGCAATATCTCGACTTGCGTCGACAGTATCGGCGACGACGGTTGCGTCAGCGGGTATCGCACGAGATTGATCAACGCAGCCATGTCGGTCATCGTCTCAACCTCTTTCACCCTGATTTTCAGTTGTCGGCCAGCAGCCGCGCCGGTTCGTGCAGATGATCCTGCCACAGGTACGCCGCGAGCAATGGTTCATCGTTCGTGCGCATCGCATGTGGTTCCAGCGCTGCATGGTGAATCGTGTCGAGTGGCGCTCGCACGCGCCAGACGCCATCGCCTTGGCGCCATTGCGCGCGACCGGCGACGACCGCATAGATTTCCGCGGCCGGGTGCGCGTGTGAGGGATACGTGATGTGCGGCCCGAGCAACAACAGACCTAGTGCAATGTCTGCACTCCGCCAATGCCCGCTCGGTCCAACGAGTTCGCAGTACGCATAGCCGTCGAGGAAATCGGCCCCGGCGTAATTGGAGTTACGGCGCCATTGCAATGCGGGATTGAGCTGATTGACGAGCGTGCAGATCGGTGCCGTGCTGGTGTCACCGAGGCGCAGTGCGCTCGGCAGATGTCGCAACACCGGCTGCGATCGCGGCCCAACGTCGCCGTCCGGCGGCGCATCCGACCAACGAACTGCGGGGATTTTCAGCACCGCAGCGAGTTGATCCAACAGGTCATGCCACGCGCGTTCCCGGTCCATTTGCAGCGTCAAATTTCCCGTGCCCCCCTTACCATGCGCGCTCGATGTTGATAGCATTGTCGCCCCGTCAATAGCCACATTCGTTTAAGGACGATGTCCCATGAAAACAAAACTGTTGATTCTCGGCGTCCTGGTTGCCCTTGCCGGTTGCCAGAGCGATACGTCAAAGAAAGAAATTGCCGCACTGCAGGGCCGGGTAACGGCGAACGAAAAAGCTGCCGCTGATGCAATGGCCGCTGCCCGCGCCGCACAAGGCAAGGATATGCAGGCCACCGCGAACGCACAGGCAACTGCCGACAAGGCATTGGCCGCAGCGCAAGAAGCCAGCGAACGTGCGAAGCGCGTCAGCGAGACCTGCTGCACCCGCAAGTAAGACGTTACTGCTTTCGAGTTGACTCTTTAGTCGAGATAGGCCCGGGCATCCCAGTGGATGCCCGGGCCATTTCTTCTGCCCGCGTCCAATCGATGACCACGTCCTGCCCGGCGACTGCGCTGTTCACGAGCTGAGTCATCTTCGCGATGTTGGGCTCGCCTTCGAGGGGCGGATGCGCTTCCAACCACAGCGTCCCTTCCTGCCAAGACACTTTGATCGGCGCGTCGATGATGCGCACTTGCGTCCCGATCGGCACTGCATCCGCGAACGATTGAATGTCGTCGGGGTACAAGCGTACGCATCCATGACTGACGCGCTGGCCGACGCCAAACGGTTTGTTCGTGCCGTGCAGGAAGTAGCCGGGTAACGTCAATTGGATCGCGAGATGACCGAGCGGATTGTCAGGCCCGGGCGGAACCGACGGCGGTAGCTTATCCCCCATCTCCTCATGCTCGACGCGGTGGGCCTTCGTCGGATACCAGGTCGGGTTGACGATTTTCGCGACGATCTTCGTCGTCGCCGCGGGCGTTTGAAATCCGGTCCGACCAATACCGATCGGATATGTCATCACCGTGCCCGAATCCTTCGGGAAATAGTAGAGACGATACTCGGGCAGATTGATGACGACGCCCTGTCGCGCACCCGGCGGCAGCATGAATTGGGTGGGCAGCACGACGCGCGCGCCTTCGCCGGGAATCCACGGATCGACGTCGGGGTTTGCATGGCGCAACTCCTCGAAACCGAGGTCGTATTTCATCGCGAGCGTTGCGAACTGATCCTGGAACGTCACCGTCAGCGCGACCGGTTCGCCAACGAGGCCATCGCGATCGTCCGGCAGGATGAACGTCGAACCCCAGGCGCCACACGTGGCGAGGCCAAGCAGAATCGTCAGGTGTCGCAGCCGTGACCATCGGCGCGAAGTCGCTTCACGCACATCGCGGCGTCTCTCACTGTTCAGGAACATCCAGTTCACCTCGTCGTTCGCTCCTTGCGAGAATCCGGCCAGCGGCGGCCGCGCATACTACCGATCTTGGACGTAGAACGCAGCAGATCCTCCCGCATGCTGTCTTCAGTTGGCGACGTCGCTGACGATCTTGTCCCACTCGATAACACGCTCGTCGTCTGCACCCACCAAGCCGACCAAGGCCGCTCGGACGCTGTTCATGTCGACGCGTCCGGCGGAGTTGCGCAGCACGGCCTCGACGTCCGCCAGGTCCTTGCGACGAAAGAACATCATCTTCAGCGTGAGCAGATCTTCCGGACCCACGATCGAGATCGGACGGTCGAGCAGCGTCACCCGTCGCACGTGCAAAGCCAGATCGGCATATATCCGGATCGCAGGAACGAACACGTCGACGCGTATACCGGCGACGCGGCCTCGAAATTGACCATCCTGCGCCGCCGACGCCGCCACCGCGGCCGGACTGTCGGGCACAAATCCAACGCCGGAGAGAACTTCGAGCAGCCGTCCGATGCCTTCACGCGGCGGAACGAATACGTTGATGTCCACGTCGACGGTCGCCCTGGGCGGCGCGTAGTACGCCAACGCCAAGGCGCCGCCGATTGCATACGGAATCGATTCGCGCTCCAGCACGTCAGCGAGCCGCCGCGCAATGTCGACCGCGGTCAGCGCGTCAGGCACGACATCTCGGCAGGCGTCGCAGCCACCGAACCGATGACGCCGGAAGCGGCTCCTGCGCATCTGCCAATTGCCGCTCCGGGGTCGACGTGATGATCTGCGCCGCAGCCCGACACGCCAACTCGAGCGCACGCGCGTGGTCTTCAACTGACCGCAGCGGCGCTTCCGCTTTGTCCAGTTTCGGCTTTTGCATCGGAGGATTCCGGCGTGAAAGTCTGGGGCAGACTACCACTGCGAAGCCTGGCGGGGTCAGGGTCGATGCACGCACGTTGATAGGCATGCTCACGCTAAAAGGTGCCATATAGATGGTAGAGCTCTTTGCGCAGGCGTTTCGTTCACGTCACGCCCACCACTGCGGCACCTCCCGCTTCAGGCGCGGCAACAGCAACCAGGCCGCAGCCGCACACAGCGCGGATAGCACGACGACGCTGTCGAAAGCCACCGCACCCGCGCCGAGTCGCTCGTACAACCAGCCCCCGAGTCCCTCCGACGCCGACGCCGCCAGGTTCGTCAGCGCCATGACCAGCGCGAACAGCGTCGCCGCGACTTCCACCGGCACCAGTCGCGCCGCGACGTCGAGCTGAATCAGCATGCCGGTCATGAACGCGGCGCCCGCCAGGAACGAAACCAGGTACGCGCCGGTGAGCGTCGTCATATGCCAGTACACGACGTTCGCGAAGATGCCCGCTACGATCGAAACGTGCAGCAGATAGCCGAGCTTGATGCGGCGACAGTAGACACCGTACAGCACACTGGCGACGACGCTGCCGGCACAGAACACCGAATAGGTGTTGCCGTAGGTCTGTTCATCAAAGTGCAGCACGGTCGTCATGTGCAGGTACAACACCGTCACCCACAGCGGATTGAAGCTCCACAGGAACAGCACGCCGCAGATCGCCGCGAGTCCCGGACGGGCGAGCGCTTCGCGCAGCGCAACCAGCGTCTCGCGGCGGCTGGTCGCAGCCGCCGCGCGCGGCTCACGCGCGTATCCGTACGCGAGTGCGAAGCTCAGCGCCCAGAGCACCGCGCACAACAACATCGCGACATCCGGACGTTGCACGTGGCTCAAGTAACCGCCAACGACCCCGGTAAGGAGCAGCGCGATGTTCACTGCAGTCCACTGTACCGATTGCAGTCGACCCGTGAGTCCGCGCGGTTGACCGATCTCCACCATCAGCGCATCGACCAGCACATCGCCGAATGCAATGCCGATCGTCGGCAACAGCAGCCACGTGAAGAGCAGCCAATGCGCGCCAGACGGCACCGGAAACAGATACAGGAACAAAAGACCTAGAGACGCAGAAACACTGGAAATCAACAGGTAATTCCTGCGGCGTGATCCAAACAGCGGGACCAGATCGGACAACAATCCAAACAGGACTTTCAGCGACCAGGGCAGCGCGAGCAGGCCCATGAAGGCGGCGATCGTCGTCGGTGAGTCGCCCCAACTCTTCAGCAACGAACGCACCGGTTGCGCGATCAATCCCGACGTCGGATCACCGACGCCTTGAATGAAGTACATCGTCGCAAAAAACGCGCTGATCCCGGTGACAAATCCGGATGAAGAGTTGTTTAATACGCCGCCATCGCGCTGGGCCGAGGACACTAGACTGCATCCCGGCGCGAATGGCAGCGCGGTCGGCGCATTCGACCACCGTTTAGACCACCTGTTCGAGGAGTGCGATAGAGTGAAATCACGGGCTTCCGAGTCCAAACAACAAAAAGAAATTGTCGTCAGTGATGACGACAAACCTCCCACGCGACCCGCGTTAACGCAATCTCTCAAAATTTCAGTTAGAAACATTACGGCCCGCCCGGCGCCGTATATTCACCGCGACATCGATCCCCGCTTCGACCGCACCAAGATCCGTTCACGACCCCCGCGCGAAAGCCGTCGCGTCCGCGTCTTCAGGCGCGCGCACTACCCGACGGTATCCGACGCGGAGTGGACCGACTGGCGCTGGCAGTCGCGCAACCGCATCAAAAATCTCGCGCAACTCGAGCATCTGCTCGAGCTTTCGAGCGACGAGCGCCGCGCGCTGATCGACGGTGGTTCGATGCTGCCGCTCGGCATCACGCCGTATTACGTGAGCCTGCTCGATCCGACGAACCCGAACAACGCGCTGCGCCGCACCGTCGTGCCGGTGACCAGTGAATTCCTGCGTTCACCGCACGAGGCCGACGATCCGCTCGGCGAAGACGGCCACAGCCCGGTGCCAGGGCTCGTGCACCGCTATCCCGATCGCGTGCTGTTCCTCGCGCTCGACTTCTGCACGACGTATTGCCGCTATTGCACGCGTTCGCGCGTCGTCGGCCATGGCGAACTCGCCCCGTCCGATGCGCGCCTGGAAGCGATGTTCGACTATATCCGCGCAACGCCGGCGGTTCGCGACGTGTTGATCTCCGGCGGCGATCCTCTCGCGCTCGCCGACGAGAAACTCGACTACATCCTGGGTCGCCTGCGCGACATTCCGCATGTCGAGTTCATCCGGATCGGCACCAAGATGCCGGCGGTGTTGCCGCAACGGATCACGCCGAGTCTGGTGCGGGTGCTGCGCAAGCATCATCCGATCTGGATGAGCGTGCACTACCTGCACCCCGACGAATGCACTGTCGAAGCCTTCAACGCATGCTCGCGCCTCGCGGACGCCGGTATTCCGATCGGCTCGCAGACCGTGCTGCTGAAGGGTGTCAACGACGACGTCGAGACGATGAAGGAGTTGATGCAGCGGCTGTTGCTGATGCGCGTGCGGCCGTACTACCTGTATCAATGCGACCCGATCTCGGGCTCGAGCCATTTCCGTACGTCGATCCAGACCGGCCTCGACATCATGGAAGGACTGCGCGGGCACACGACGGGTTACGGCGTGCCGACCTATGTGATCGACGCACCCGGTGGTGGTGGCAAGATCCCGCTGCAGCCGCAATACCTCGTCGGCCGTGACGGCGACGACGTGATCCTGCGCAACTACGAAGGCCGCGAGTATCGCTATCCGGATCCCCACGGGGGACCAGGTCCCCACGGGGGATCAAATCCGCAAGCGGTACTCGGCCCACAGGCGCAACAGGCCGGCGAGCTGCAGCGCGCCTGATGCGTATCGGACTCACCTTTGATCTGCGCGCCGAGTACCTCGCGCTCGGTTACGGCGAGGAAGAGACGGCCGAGTTCGATCAGCCGGGCACGATCGATGCGATTGCCGATGCGATCGAGTCGCTCGGTCATTCGGTGGATCGCATCGGGTCGGCGCGCGCGCTGGTGAACCGGCTCGCCAACGGCGATCGCTGGGAGCTGGTGTTCAACATCGCCGAAGGGCTTGCAGGTTACGGGCGCGAAGCCCAGGTGCCGGCGATCCTCGACGTCTACGGCATCACCTACACCTTCGCCGATCCGTTGGCGGCGTCGGTTTGCCTGCACAAAGGCTGGTCGAAGCTGATCGTGCGGTCAGCCGGCGTGCCAACCGCCGATTTCGCCGTCATCGAAACTCCGGCCGACATCGCGCGGGTCGATCTCCCATTCCCGCTGCTCGGCAAACCGATTGCCGAGGGCACCGGTAAAGGTGTCACACCGAAGTCCGTCGTGCGCAGCCAGCTGGAACTCGCAGCGCTCGCAAACGAACTCCTGGCGCACTATCGACAACCGGTGCTCGTCGAAACGTTTTTGCCGGGCCGGGAGTTCACGGTCGGCATCGTCGGCACCGGCGCCGCAGCGCGCGCGGTCGGCTCGATCGAAATCGTGCTGCTGCGCGACGCGGAGCCCGATGTGTACTCGTACACGAACAAGGACCAGTGTGAATCCCTCGTCGAGTATCGGCACGTGACGCGAGCGGACCCGCTCGTCGCACAAGCCGAAAAGATTGCGCTCGCCGCGTGGGTCGCATTGAGCTGCCGCGACGGTGGCCGCGTCGACATCCGTTGCAACGAACGCGGCGTGCCGATGTTCCTCGAGGTCAATCCGCTGGCGGGACTGCACCCGACCCATTCCGATCTCCCGATGATCGCCACCGCCGTCGGCATGCCGTACGCCGAGCTGATTCGCGCGATCATCGACTCCGCCGCCGTCCGGATTCCCCGAAAGGGGTCAGAGTGCCTTTTGCGAAAGGCACTCTGACCCCTTTTCTGTTTTCCTATGCACGTCCTGTTGCTGCACAACGCGGTGTCGGCTTCCGCGCCGCCTGATGCGCAAGACACGCTGGTGCAGGCCGAAGCTGTCCGCGCGGCATTGGTTGAACTCGGCCACACGACCGACGTGCGCGCGATCGACGCCGACCTCGGCGCGCTCGCGCTCTTGTTGCGCGATACCCGCGCCGACCTGATCTTCAATCTCGTCGAGTCACTCGCCGGCTCGGATGCGGCCGCGGTCGCACTGCCGGCGCTGCTCGATGGATTCGGCATGCGTTACACCGGATCGCGCGCCGCGGCGATGGCGCTGTCGAACGACAAGTGCGCCGCAAAAGATCTGCTCGTGCGCCTCGCGCTGCCAACACCCGAGTGGGTTTCCACCGAGTCGATCTCGCGCACGTTTCGCGCCGATCACTACATCGTCAAGGCGCGCTTCGAGCACGCCTCGCTCGGACTCGAAGACGACGCAATCGTCCATTGCGAGACGCTCGCCGCGGCGCGGCGTGCGGTTGAGACGCGAACGCAGGCGCTGGGCAGACCGTGTTTCGCCGAGCGTTTTATCCGCGGCCGCGAGTTCAATGTCGCGCTGCTCGCCGGCCCGCCAGGCGCCGAACCGGAAGTGCTGCCACCGGCCGAGATCGACTTCTCGGCGTTCCCGCCGGGCGCGGTGCGTATGGTGGGTTATCGCGCGAAGTGGGTCGAAACGTCGTTCGAATACGCGAACACGCCGCGCCGGTTCGAGTTTCCGCCGAGCGACGCACAACTGCTCGCGCAACTCGAACGCCTCGCACGCACGACGTTCCTCAGCATGGGCCTGGCCGGTTACGCGCGCGTCGACTTCCGCGTCGACGCCGACGGACCGTGGATTCTCGAAGTGAATACGAATCCGTGCATCGCGCCGGACGCCGGCTTCGCCGCCGCACTTGCGCACAGCGGCATTCGCTATAAAGATGCGATCGCACGTATCATCCGCGCCGCCATCGGAGACAGCTGATGTTGCGCCCCCAATTGCTTCCACAAGATTCGACATGCACGCGCTGACGCTGCGCACCGAAGTGCGACCCAGTGACCGCGAGCGCGTCGGCGAAATCACGACCGCGACCAAGATGTTCCATGCGCCGGAAGTCGCGGTTGCGCTCGAACTGGTCGACGACGGGCTCACGAAGGGCAAGGCGTCCGACTATCAGTTCCTGTTCGTCGACGAGGGCGACGCGACACTCGGCTATGCGATTTACGGCTTCAACTCGATGACGCAGTCGAGCTGGGACCTGTACTGGATCGCGGTACATCCGGAGTGCCACGGCACCGGCGTCGGTCGCCTGTTGCTCGCGGAAGTCGAGTCGCGTGCGCGCGCCGGCGGTTGTACGCATCTGTGGGTCGAGACCGCGGGGCGCGACAACTACAAGCCGACCCGCGCGTTTTATCTGGCGACCGGTTACAAGGTTGCCGGCGAATTGCAGAACTTTTACGCGCCGGGCGATTCGATGATCGTCTTCGTCAAGGCGCTCTGAGGCGCTATGACAATCGACACATTCCGTCATGACGTGCGCAGCTGGCTCGATACCCACTGCCCGGCAAGCATCCGCACGCCGATGCCGCAGGACGAGATGCCGGGCGGCGGCCGCCGCGCGCGCTACAAAAATCCCGACACGAAACTGTGGCTCGACCGCATGGCCGAAAAAGGTTGGACCGTGCCGACGTGGCCAACCCAATACGGCGGCGCCGGGCTCGATCAACGCAGCAACGCTGTGTTGCAGGAGGAGCTGCGCCGCATCAACGCGCGCCCCGCACTGTTCGGCATGGGCATCAGCATGATCGGTCCGGCGCTGCTCGAGTTCGGCACGCCGGAACAAAAGGCCGAGCATCTGCCGCAGATCGCGCGCGGTGCGATCTGGTGGTGTCAGGGTTATAGCGAACCCAACGCGGGTTCCGACCTCGCGAGCCTGAAGACGAGCGCGGTCGAACACGGCGACGAGTACATCATCAACGGCTCGAAAATCTGGACCTCCGGCGCCGACCACGCCGACTGGATCTTCTGTCTCGTGCGCACCGACCCCAAGGCGCCCAAACACGACGGCATTACGTTCATCCTGTTCGACATCAATCAGCCCGGCGTCACCGTCAAACCGATTCTGTTGATCAGCGGCATGTCGCCGTTCTGCGAAACGTTTTTCGACAACGCACGCGCGCTGAAAAAGAACGTCGTCGGCGAAGTGAACAAGGGCTGGACCGTCGCGAAGCGGTTGCTGCAATACGAGCGTACGTCGATCGGCGGTATCGGCGGCGGCACGCAGGCGACGACGAAGCTCGAAGACGTCGCGAAGGCGTATCTCGGCGAGGACGCCGGTCGTATCGCCGACGCCGCATCGCGGCAACGCGTGATCGCGCATCGAATGAACGATCGCAGCTTCGCATTGACGCTGCGACGCACGCAGGAAGAATCGCAATCGGGACGCGCACCGGGCGCGGCGTCGTCGATGTTCAAGTATTACGGCACCGAACAGAACATCCGCAGATACGAGCTGCTGCTGTCGATCATGGGAACGCGCGCGCTCGGTTGGGAAGGCGCGTACTTCGCGCCCGACGAGCTGACGACGACGCGCGCTTGGCTGCGCACAAAAGCGAACTCGATCGAGGGCGGCACGTCGGAAGTGCAGCTGAACATCCTGGCAAAGCGGGTACTCGGTCTGCCCGACTGACGCGCTTGACTGACGCAGACACACCCGATCCGCCGAACTCGCCGCCGCCCGTCTCGGCGCTGTCGCCATTACGATATCCGATTTTCCGCCGCATCTGGTCCGCGAGCCTCGTGTCGAGCCTCGGTGGACTGATCCAGTCGGTCGGCGCGTCGTGGATGATGATCTCGCTCGCGCAATCGGCCGACATGGTCGCGCTGGTGCAGGCGTCGGTCACTCTGCCCGTCATGTTGTTGTCGCTGATCGCCGGCGCGATTGCCGACAACCTCGACCGCCGCAAAGTCATGCTCGCGGCACAGAGCTTCATGCTCATCGCCTCCGTGGTGCTGTCGATCTGTGCATGGACCGGCGTGCTGACACCGTGGCTGCTGCTGATGTTCACCTTCCTGATCGGTTGTGGCGGTGCGTTCAACCAACCGGCCTGGCAAGCAAGCGTCGGCGACATGGTGCCGCGCGCCGAGTTGCCAGGCGCCGTTGCACTGAACGGTATGGGCTTCAACCTCGCCCGCAGTGTCGGGCCCGCGATCGGTGGCGCGATCGTCGCCGTGGCCGGTGCCGCGGCTGCATTCACGGTAAACGTGTTCAGCTACGTCGCCCTGATCCGCGCACTCGTGCGGTGGCAACCACCGCCGAATCCGCAGCCGATGCCACGCGAGTCGCTCGGCATCGCCATCACTGTCGGCATTCGCTACGTCGCGATGTCGCCGGCGATCGCGACGGTGCTGCTGCGCGGCGCCGTGTTCGGGCTCGGTGCCAGTGCGGTCATGGCGTTGATGCCGCTGGTTGCAAAGGACCTCATCGCCGGCGGCCCATTGACATACGGCGCACTGCTTGGTGCATTTGGTATCGGCGCGGTCGCCGGGGGAATCCTCACCGCGCAGCTGCGCAAGATGTGGTCGACCGAAGCCATCGTTCGCTCCGCGAGCATCGGCTTCGGTATTGCAGCCGCGGGCGCCGCGCTGAGCACCAATCTGCCGTTGACGATGGTCGCGCTGAGCATCGCCGGCGCCGGCTGGGTGCTCGCGCTCGCGACGTTCAACGTCGCGGTACAGCTGTCGGCGCCACGCTGGGTGCTCGCGCGCGCGATGTCGATCTATCAGATGGCCACATTCGGCGGCCTCGCGGCCGGCAGTTGGACGTGGGGAGTGATCGCGACACAGCTCGGTCTGCGAACGACGCTGCTGTTGGCAGCAGTGGTTATCATGTTCGGCGCGTTACTCGGACGTTGGTTCCGGCTCGCGAAGACCGAGGCGCTGAACCTCGACCCGCTGCGGCTTTGGCGGGAGCCGGCGACCGCCGTGCCGGTGCAGCCGACGACCGGTCCCGTCGTCGTCGCCGTCGAATACCTGATCGACGCCGACGACGTGCTCGAGTTCCTCGGTGCGATGGCCGAGGTGCGGCGCATCCGGCGCCGCGACGGCGCGCTGAACTGGCGCCTGCTGCGTGATCTCGCGGATGCACAGATCTGGATCGAGCGCTACGAGACTCCGACGTGGGCCGACTTCATCCGGCTCACCAATCGACTGACGCAGGACGATGCGCTGATCCGCGAGTCGTTGCGCTCGCTACACCGCGGTGCGGAGCCGCCGCGCGTGCGGCGGATGATCGAGCGACAGACGTCGCTGCCGGTGCGCGGCGCGACCGCGTCGACGGAACTGACCGAGTCGTAGAGAATCTCGCAACTGAGTCTTCGACCGAGGGCACCATGTCCATCCGCGACACGAATCTCGCCGTCTACGGCAATCGCTTCAACGCGTATACGGAGTTGCGCCTGCAGCGCAACCGCAGCATGCAGATCTCGCTGCTCAACGGCGACGTCGTCGCCAACACACAAACCTCCGACGGCGGCATTTCGGCGCGCGTGTTCAAAGACGGCGTGTGGGGATTCGCATCGCGGCCGCAGATCGACAACGACGCCGTGATCGCGACGGTCGATGAAGCGACGCGCAACGCAGTGCTGCTCGCGCGCCACGCGGCGCGCCCGGAAATCGTATTGCCGCGGACGAAGGCATCCAGCAGCACCGACTTCGGCACCCAGCGCCCGCGGCTGACGCAGCAACAGTCGATCGATTTCCTGCAAGCGCTCGACGCGCACATCGCGCAGACCTATCCCGACCTGAAGTCGCGCAGCGTCACGCGGCTCGATCTCGACATGGAGAAGCAGCTCTACAACGCAGATGCGTCGCAGGGTTATTCGAATACGACGCGCACGCTGATCCAGGTGCGCATGACGACGACCAACGAGGCCGGGCAACCGGTCGAATACAGCAAGACCTTCGGCGGCCGCGGGCAGTTCGAGGACGTGTTCGCGGCACCCGATGCACTGTTCGCCGACATCGCACAGGTGCATCGCCACCTGATGAACAAACGCCACGCGGTCGCGCCGCGCGCGGGTCTGCACGACGTCGTGCTCGACTCCGACCTCGCCGGCATCCTCGCGCACGAAGCAATCGGTCACACGACCGAAGCCGACCTGGTCCAGGAGGGCTCGGTCGCCGGCGACTATCTCGGCCGGCTCGTCGCGAGCCCGCTGATCACGCTCGTCGATTTTGCGAACACGTATCGCGGCGAAACGCTGCCCGTGCCGGTGTATGTCGATGACGAAGGCGTCGAGAGCAAGGACACGATCCTGATCGAAAACGGCGTGCTGAAGAACTTCATGCACAACAAGGAGAGTTCGGTTGTGTTCGGCGTCCCACCGACCGGCAACGCGCGCGCGTTCCAGTTCTCCGATGAACCGCTGATCCGGATGCGCAACACCGCGATCCTGCCCGGTACGGATCGCCTCGATGACATGATCGCGAGCATCGAAGACGGCTACTACCTGCTGCGCCCCTCCAACGGTCAGGCCGACGCGACGTCGGAATTCATGTTCGGCGTGACGCTCGGCTACGAAATCAAGAACGGCAAGCTCGGCCGCGCGATCACCGACACGACGATCTCGGGCGTTGCGTTCGACTTGCTGAAGACGGTGACGATGGTATCCGACGAGATGGCGTGGACCTGCGCCGGCATGTGCGGCAAGAAGACACCGATTCCGGTCGGCATGGGCGGCCCGTCGATCAAGTGCCGCGTCCATCTCGGAGGCGTCTGACATGATCGATCGCGCTTTTGGCGAGCGCAGTCTCGATGCGTTGTTGCGTCGCGGATTTCAGAAAGCGCGCGTGCGCCTCGTCGCGAGCGACCAGCACGAAGTGCAGGCCGAGCACGGCCACGTCAATCTGCTGCGTACGACGCACAACACCGAACTCGGCCTGCTCGGCATCGTCGACGATAAACAGGGCAGCGTGATGCTGAACAACGTCAGCGACGACGAGCTCGCCGACGCCGTCGAAAACCTGTGGGCGGTGGCGAGCGGTTCGCGCGCCGATGCCGCCAACGACATCGCGCCGTCGCAGCCGAAAAAAGTGTTCGCGACCGGCGCCGCAGAACCCGATCTCGATCGGATGTACGCGCGCGTCGCCGAGACGCTCGATCACGCGAAGACGCACTATCCAACGCTGAAGATGGGGACGATGGCGGTTTCGTTCGCATCGCGGCACGCGCTGTTCCTGAACTCGAACGGCGTCGATTTCGACACGACGCGAAACGCCTATCACGCAAGCATGATGTTCACGGCGCGCGAAGGCACCGACGTCGCGTCGTTCAACGGCACGGAAATGACGCTCGCCGACCTCGACCAACCGCTCGCGTCGCTCGCAACCACCGATACGTTGATGCGCCAGTCGACCGAACAGGTGCGCACCCGCAAGG
>CAYUMA010000212.1:0-1776 GCA_964445675.1 uncultured Pseudomonadales bacterium
TAGTCGACGTTGAACGCGAGCGACATGTAGCCGCCCATCGACAGGCCACCGATCACCGCGCTCGGCGCCGCGATCGTGTCGAGCAGCGCCGCCATATCGGCGGTCGTCAGCGCCTGCGAGTACGCAGCAGGATCGTCGGGACTGTCGCTGTTGCCATGACCGCGCATGTCCCAGATGACCAGTCGACACGAACGCCGTAAGACGTCGACTTGCCCAGCCCACATCGCCGACGTCGCACCGTACCCGTGACTGAGCAGCAGGGCGGGACCGTCGCCATGCACTTCGTAGTAGATCTTCACACCGTCGCGATTCAGATAGGCCATGACGTCATTGCCTCAACTACGAGTCGATCGATTTCAAAAATTCAGCGGCGCGCCAGCGCATTCCCAATCACACGCGAGCAGTTCGCCGATTGACGATGCAGTGATGAACGCGGTCTTCAGCTCGGCGCCGCCAAAACAGATGTTCGTCGTCATCGGGTCGGGAACCGCTACAAACCGAGCCGGCGCGCCGGTTGGCGAGAGAATCGAAATTCCGCCGTTGATCAGCGTTGCGACGCATACATTTCCGGCAGCATCGACCGCAAGGGAATCGTATAGATAGTAGCCGCCGATTCCGGGCAGCAAACGGCGTTCGCGACCGACCACGCCCGGAGCGGTGATCGGGTACGCCCACAAACGCCCGGGGACTGTCTCGGCGACATAGAGTTCATCCTCGGCGCGCGACAGACCGATACCGTTAGGGCCTTCGAGCGGAAAGATCACTTCGGTAATACGGCTGCCATCCGGGCGCGCATAGAACACGCCGGTTCGATCGCGCTCACGCGCCCGCGACTTGCCATGATCCGTGAACCAGAACCCGCCGCTGCGATCGAACACGATGTCGTTGGGACCGCACAGTCGCCGTCCATCGCATGCGCTGTAGAGCGTCTCGTACGTGCCGGTGGCCATGTCCACGCGCTGGATGCTGCCGCCTCGATAGTCATCGGGCTGTTCACTGGGGTACAGACGGCCATTGCGCTCGATCCACTTGAAGCCGCCGTTGTTGCAGACATAACACTTGCCGTCGGGACCGATCGCCGCACCATTGGGGCCACCGCCGAGTTCGGCAATCACCTCAACCACACCGTTGGCCGCAATGCGTGACAACGTACCGCGCGCAATTTCGACCAGCACGATGGATCCGTCAGGCATCGCGATTGGACCTTCGGGAAATCGCAGGCCCGTGGCCATCGTGCGAAACGTCATTTTCAGTTCCTCGCTGTGTTGAAAGCTCCGCGACCGGGATGGTAACCCGGCCTGCGCGCACGCAGGTCACGCCGCAGAATGCACGCGATCGTTTGCCTTTATGCACAGGGGGCTTGCGTCGCGGCGCGTGTGTCGTTCGTTGAGATACACTTTAACTAGGTATCTTAACCTATTGAAATAGTTCTAATAATTCGACGTCATTAATCAGATTGAGATGACAGCGACGAGGCGTCGCCGGTTTGTCCGGATTTAATCCCCAGACTTATCCACAACTTCAGGGCCCCCAACCCACGACTGCGCCGGCAGAAATCGTTCGTAAAGCGCCGCCTCCGGCGTTCCCGGTTCCGGGCGATAGTCGTAGCGCCAGATGGCCAGTGGCGGCAGCGACGCCAGCACCGACTCGACCCTGCGTCCCGACTGCAATCCGTAGCGGGTGCCGCGGTCGATTGCCAGATTGAACTCGGCGTAGCGTCCGCGCCGATACAACTGGAACTGGCGCTCCCGGTCCGTGTGGGGTAAGCCCATCCGA
>CAYUMA010000213.1:0-2972 GCA_964445675.1 uncultured Pseudomonadales bacterium
CGGCCGGCTACACCGGCACCGCGCTTGCCGCGTTTGCGATGGGGTTCTTCCAATCGATGATGCGGCTACCCGGTGTTGGCCGCGCGATCGAGGCCATTGCTCCGGCGCCGGGGGACGGACCTTCCGAAGAAACGATGGACAACGGCTTCTACGAATGTCGCTTCGTGGGCACCGCCGACGATGGTTCCAAAGCATGGGCGCACGTCGCCGGCAAAGGCGATCCGGGCAACCGGGCAACCGTGACGTTCGTCTGCGAAAGCGCGCTCGCGCTCGCGACTCAGCGCGAACGTTTGCCGGGTGGGGCGGACCGCGCCGGGCTGCTGACACCGGCCACCGCGTTTGGCGACGTGCTCGTCGAGCGCCTGCGCGCTGTCGGCGTGACGCTGGACTGCCCAACGACTCCGTAAAGGGCGGATTTGCGCCAGTTGAGCATCGAGCTACAGCACACTACCATCGTCCAAACTCTGGCAAAGGACTCGAGATCATGACCAGAACACCGAACCTGTTCGGCGTTGCGTTACTCCTCTGCGCGTCCGCCGCGTTCGCCGCAGACGCACCCACCGCGGAATCGACCCTCGAGCGCGACATCGAGATCGCCAAGGGCTTGACCGAAGCCACGCGTCGGGCAACGGTCATCGCGAATCTGCCGCTTACCGAGGCCCAGTCGAGCGCCTTCTTACCGATTTATCGCGAGTATCGGGTCGAGGTCGCCAAGCAGAACGAACGGCTCACGCTGCTGATCAAGGAATACTCGGAGCAATACACGACGATGACCGACGACGAAGCGAAAAAACTCACGCGCGCCTATCTGGACATCGACAGCAAGCGCCTGGCGTTGAAGAAGGATTACCTGAAAAAATTCGAGAAAGTACTGCCAGCGGCGTTGGTTGCGCGCGCGCTGCAGACCGAGCAGAAACTCGACGCGATGCAGGAATTCACGATCGCGCGTCTCGTCCCGCTGATGCCGCCAGCCGGTGGCCCAACGACCCCGTAGAGGGTCGTCGGGGCGCTTTGTATCAACCGCTACCGCAGCCCGAAGTCGAACGTTCCACCATTACCGCTGTTGCCGTAGAACTTCAGGATCCGCCGCGCCGTCGTCTGCACGTGCACTTCGTCGGCGCCGTCGTAAATTCGCGCGAAACGCGCGTGCCGATACATCCGTTCGAGCGGCGTGTCGGCGGTGACGCCTTTTGCGCCCCAGACCTGAATCGCACGATCGATGACGTTGTGCAGCATCTGCGCCCCGTACACCTTGATCAAACCGATCTCCACGCGCGCCTCGTCGCCCTGATCGATTTTCTGCGCCGCGTGCAGGGTCAGTAGTCGGCTCGCCTGGATCTCGGCGGCCGAGTCGAAGATGAACTTCTGGATCTGCTGATGTTCACCGAGCGTTTTACCGAACGCGACGCGCGAGTTTGCGCGGCTGCACATCAGGTCGAACGCGCGCTGCGCCTGCCCGAGCCAGCGCATGCAGTGGAAGATGCGGCCCGGCCCCAAGCGGTCCTGCGCGATCTTGAAACCCTGTCCGCGCGCGCCCAACAGATTCGCTTTGGGGACGCGCACGTTGTCGTAGGCGACTTCGTAATGACCCTCGAACTCGCCCATCACTTTGACGTCGCGGACGATGTTGTACCCCTTCGTATTCGTCGGCACGACGATCTGGCTGAACGCCGCGTGATCGGGGACGCCGGTTTCGGTGCGGCACATCACCGTTGTGTACGCGGCTTGCGCGGCGCCCGACGTGAACCACTTGCGGCCATTGATCACCCACTCGTCGCCGACCAGTTCACCGCGCGTCTGCAGTTGGGTCGGATCCGAACTCGCCACATCGGGTTCGGTCATGCCGAAGCTCGGAAACACCTCGCCCGCGACGAGCGGCTTCAAGTACTTGTCGCGCCACTCATCGTTCGCATAACGATGCAGCATGATCGAGTCCTGCAGCGAGTGCGTGCCGAGCGCAACGGTCGCCGCCGCGGAGCGGCCCACCACTTCGTTGATGAACACGTAATCCATGAACGGCAGCCCGCCACCACCGATCTCCTCCGGATGACCGAGCGCCCACAATCCCTGGGCCTTGGCCTCTTGCATCAGACCGCGCATCGCAACGGCGCGGTCGTCGCGATTGGCTTCGAACAGCGTTGCCTCCTGCGGATAAACGCGCTCTTCGATGAACTTCAAGACCTTATTGCGCAGTGGTTCAATATGTTCAGGAATCGACAGATTCAGCATGACTCATCCCCCAGAATTGATTCGCGACGGACGGACTACACTACGCGCCCACGTTTTGACGGGTCAACCGAAGGTGGTCTCGTCCGTTACCGTTGCAGCGTTGTCGAGATTCGAGGAGGCACCATGCACACTTCATTGCGGCTCATCATCACCGTGATCGTGGCCGCGAGCCTCGCCGCCGGGTGCGCGGGACGCCACCGGACACCGGGCGGCCAGGTAATCGTCGATATGAAAGGCGTCGATCGCGAGCAGTATCAAAAAGACTTCGATGAGTGCAGCGCGTACACGTCGCAAGTGGACGCCCAAGGCAAAGTCGGCAGCGGTGCCGCGGGCGGGGCGGTCGTCGGCGGCGCGGTCGGTGCAATTTTCGGCGGTGCTGACGGTGCCGCGCGCGGCGCCGGAGCCGGCGCCGTCGTCGGCGGCGCAAAAGGCGTCGGCGCAACGGCCCGCGAGCGCCATTCGGTCGTCAGCAACTGCTTGCGCAATCGCGGCTACGCGGTGCTGAACTGAGCGGTAACGCGTGATCGATCCCGCGCGTCACCGCGCCGACGGCTATTCCCACGTACGGAGCCTGATCGACGCCGACGCCTGCGCTCAGTTGCGCGCCGAGGCGTTTCGATTCGCGGCGCGTCGCAGTGGTCTTGCCGTCGATACGCAGTTGATTCACCGCTCGTCGCTGCTGCGCGAATTCGTCACGCGCGGTCCGCAGATCGCCTTCGCGGTCGAACTGCTCGGTCCCAACG
>CAYUMA010000214.1:0-2804 GCA_964445675.1 uncultured Pseudomonadales bacterium
GCCGTGCATGAACATCGACGAGATGATCGAGGTCCACGACGAGCGTCCGTCGAGGACGCACGCGAGACCGTTGCCCAGCGGAAACTGTGATCCGACGGTTGCGGTGCCCAGCAAGTCGCCCGGTACCAGACCGTACAGACAGATCGATCTCGTCAGTGCCGTGTCGGCGCCAAGCCCCTGCAGCAGCACCCACGCGAGCGCGTTCAGCGCGATGATCAACACAGTCGCTGTCGGCGGATGCACCCGGGGATTTTCGTCGCGAATCGGCAACACGTCTTGGCGACCTCAAGTGTCGGTTGTTAGCCCGCAGCGCAGTACACTCATTCTCTGCTAAGACGATCCGGTTCGAATATGGCCACGCTGCTGCAAGCGCGCGGTGTCACTCATGACGTCGGTGATCGAACGTTGTTCACCGATCTCGAGTTCACCGTTTCCGACGGCGCGCGCGTCGGTCTCGTAGGCCACAACGGGTGTGGAAAGTCGACGTTGCTCGACTTTCTCGCGGCTGCGCGCGCACCCGATGCCGGGGAGGTCATCGTCACGCGCGGCCTCAAGATCGGTCGCGTCGAGCAATTCCTGCCGGCGACAATCTCACACCTGAATGTCGTCGACGCCGTGCTCGAACGACTGCCGGGGGCACCGACGCAGCAGCGCTGGCGCGCCGAAGCGTTGCTGGCAGAGCTCGGAATCGCGACGAGTGCCGCGTCATTGACGACCGGGGAGTTGTCCGGCGGGCAGCAGAATCGATTGATGTTCGCGCGCGCCGTGATCGCCGAGCCCGAGTTGCTACTGCTCGACGAACCGACCAACCACCTCGATCTGGCGACGTTGCGCGTCTTCGAATCGTATCTGCGCGCCTACCGCGGCGCATTTGTGCTCGTGTCGCACGATCGAGCGTTCCTCGATGCAGTAGCGGACGTGACCTGGTTTCTGCGCGACGGGAAATTGTGGTGCTTCGAGCTGCCGTTCAGCGGGGCGCGAGAGGCGCTCGCGCAGGCCGACGCAGCGGCCCAACGTAGTCGCGAGGCCGAGGACAAGAAGATCGAGGCAATCCGCGCCAGCGCAAAGCGGTTGGCGATCTGGGGTCGCGACTTCGACAACGAGAAGTTCGCTAAACGCGCAAAGAACATGGAAAAACGGGCGGAACGGCTCGAAGCGGAGCGAACGTTCGTGACGCGTGGCTCGCCGCTCGATCTGACGCTGGAGCTGAATTCGGTCAGATCGAAGGAAGTAGTGCGCGTCGAGGGGCTGCGCGTCGCGCCGGCCGTGGCGCCGGGGTTTGTGCTCTTCAACATCGATCTGTTGCTGCTGCGCCCGGGCGAACGCGTCGCGCTGCTCGGCCCGAACGGCGTCGGCAAGTCGACGTTCATCCGGCTGTTGACAGGCGTATTCCGTGGCGCCGATACACCGGGCATTCGAGTGAGTCCGCAGGCGCGGCTCGGCTACTACGACCAGGAACTCGACGAGGCGACGTCCGATTCGACGCTGGTCGACTTCATCTGCAAGCGCGTCGATGCGACGGACGACCTCGTCCGACGGCGTCTGATCAACGCCGGCTTCCCGTATCGCGATCACGACAAGCGACTCGCCGACATGAGCGGTGGCGAGCGCGCACGTGCGCTGTTCATCGTACTGTCGCTGCGCTCGCCGAACTTCCTGATCCTCGACGAGCCGACCAATCACATCGACATCGAAGGCAAGGAGCAGCTCGAAGCGCAATTGCTCGACAGCGCGGCGGCGGTGTTGATCACATCCCACGATCGACGCTTCATCGATACCGTCGCGCAGCGATACCTGCTAGTTCGTGGTGGTCGCTTGTTCGAGATTTCCGATCCGGCCGAATTCTATGAAACGCCGGACGACGCGGACGTGCCGCGTGTTGCATCGCCAATCGCAACTCCGCCTCCGCACAACCGCGGCTCCGATGATGTGCTGGCGCGGATCATCGAACTCGAGAGCAAGCTCGCAGCCGATCGCGCGCGAAAGCCGAAGTTCCGCAAGCCGGAACTGCAACAGCAGTGGCAGGCGGAACTCGACGCGCTGTATCGGAAGCTCGATTAGAGGCAGTTCATCCGTTCTTGCCGACGAGGGCATTCCAGTCCGGGGTGCCGTCGCCGCTTGCCGGCCACGCGTGCGAGAGCGCCGCGCCGAGTTGCGTCAGCCACTCCGAGAGCGCTTCGAGACCACGCGCCGATCGCGCCGCCCGAGCGCCGCGCGTGCAGGTCGAAAGCAGCGCCTGCCTGACCCGCCAATTGCCGACCCACGGTAGATCTTCGGTCAACGCGGCACCGATGGGCAGCCACGTGAACATGTAGATCGCTGCATAGGTCGCGAGGTGCGCAAGATCGTCATCGAACACATCCGCGCTGTGGTAGATGCCGGCCGCCAATAGTTCGTTGCGGACGATGTCGACCAATTCTTCGAACCAAGGCTCGGGCAACGGGCAGCGGATCCACCATTGTGCGAGGTCCGCGAGCGCATGGCGCTGCGCGCCGTACTCGAAGTCGACCAGTCGCGCCCCTCCGTCGGTCGTGAACGCAACGTTGCTCGGCGCCGGGTCGCCCTGCGTCAGGCTCGCCGGTTTGCCGTTGGCATAACAGTCGGTGACTGCGGCGATTGCACGATCGAGATCCGGCGTACGACGGACGCCGAACTCGCCCGCCCATGCCGCGACTTTTGGCCATCCGGCGAGCAGGGCCGCGCTCTCTCGCACGGCGACGTCGTCGACATCCACGGGCGCATCTGAAGTCGCAACGATCATACGTGCGAGCAGTGCGCCGAGCGTTCGCATCACCGATGCTGCA
>CAYUMA010000215.1:0-13987 GCA_964445675.1 uncultured Pseudomonadales bacterium
TACATCGACTCGGGCATATCGAAGACGGTCAACGTTCCCGCGGACTACCCGTTCGATGAGTTTCGCGATCTGTATCGGGCAGCGTGGGAACTCGGCGTCAAGTCGCTCGCGACGTTTCGGGCGAACACGATCACGGGTGCTCTTCTGCGCGTCGGTGAAGCCGACGCCGCGGATGCACCCGCGCATGAAGGTGACCGTCGCATCGAAGTCGCAGCGCCTTCGGTCGCCGCGCTGACCAGTCTGCGCTGGCCGCGCCGGCCGATTTTTCTCGACGGCAATCCGGCGCATTGCTACATGGTGAAGCACCCACACGGGCAGAAGTTCGCGCTGTTCGTCGGCCATTTCGAGGAGGGCGGCGTAGCGCACCCGTTCGAAGTCTGGGTCAACGGCATCGAACAGCCGCGCGGCTTGAACGCGCTCGCAATCAATCTGAGCTACGACATGTATGCGCGCGATCGTGGTTGGTTGCGCCACAAGCTGGAGGCATTGAACGAATGCGTCGCTGCGGACGAGGGTTTTGAGCTGCCGTTGCCGCCAAATGGCGAGCCACACCACGTGCCCAGCCTCGTTGCGGCGATGGCGACATTGATTCTTTATCGCTGTGAACAGCTCGGCGCATTCGCGCGCATCGAGGCAACGCCAGTGCTCGACGCGTTGATGAGCCGCGTCGAGCCGCGCACCGGCGCTAACGGTACGGAGCGCAAATCTGCGTCTGAGTTGTCGTGGACCGTCGACGTCGTCAATCCTGCAACCGGCGACGAGTTCGTCCTCGGCTTGAAGGAACTGCAGCTACAACACGGCGCTACGCTGCAACGGCGCCCATACGCAATCTGGTTATCCGGTGTTTATCCAAAAGCGCTCGATGGACTGTGCAAGGCATTGTCGCTCGACATGCGCGTGATCGACCCGGCGTGGATTGCCAAAAAGCTGCGCGAATTGCTGACGTACGCCGAACCCAAGGGCGACTTTTTCGCACCGGTCCCGGACCGCGGACGGCAACAGGTTTATCCGAGCACGGTTGCGTACATGGCGGCGCTGGTGCTGCATCGATTCGCGCTGCTCGGCATTCTGGATGCCGACGGGTTTCCGATCGCCCCGATGGGGCTCGTGCAGGATCCGACACAGACTGACTCACGCTCCTCGAGCGCGCCGTCAGCGATTACGCGTGGCCGGCGTTGCGACGAATGCGGCGCCGCAGCGCTGATCCGCGTCGACGGCTGCGATCGCTGCAGCGTTTGCGGGGCGATCGGAGTTTGCGGGTGATGCACGCGAACGCCGCCAGGTCGACCTGGCCGCGATGACGACCCGCGTTCCGGCGTGGCTGATCCCGACCGGCGCATCGGTCGATTCGCGCTGGATCCTCGCAGCGCGCGCGGTGCGCGCGTTTGGAGACGGTTGCGTGTCGCTGCTGCTGCCGATCTATCTGCTCGAGCTCGGCTTCGGCGCGCTTGCGATCGGGTCGATCATCACCGCCACGTTGATCGGCTCCGCGCTGCTGACGTTGTTGATCGGTTTGATCGCGCATCGATTTTCGCGCCGCGCGTTGTTGCAGTGGGCGAGCCTGCTGATGATCGCGACCGGTGGTGCGTTTGCGCTGTCGAGCGAGTACTGGCCACTTGTCATCATTGCATTCATCGGAACGATCAATCCGACAGCGGGCGACGTCAGCTTGTTTGCACCGCTCGAGCAGACAGTGCTCGCGCAGGCAGTGGTACCCGCCGACCGCACTGCATTGTTTGCGCGCTACAGCCTCGTCGGTTCTCTACTCGGCGGACTCGGTGTCTTGACCGCCTCGATTCCCGACGGCGTCGCCCACGCATCGGGCGTCAACCACCTGGTTGCGACGCAGCTGATGTTTGCGCTGTACGGCGTGCTCGGTGTCGGTGCGCTTGCGCTGTACCACCAGTTGTCGAGCGCCGTCGAAGCGCCGATCACCGAGAAACCGGTCGCGCTCGGACCATCGAAACGCATCGTGTATCGGCTGACGACGCTGTTTGCGATCGACTCGTTCGGCTCGGGTTTCTTCGTTCAGTCGCTGCTCGCGTTGTGGCTGTATCAGCGCTTCGGCCTATCGGTCGCGACCGCCGCTGCGATCCTGTTCTGGGCGAGCATTTGCTCGGCCGTGTCGTTTCTGATCGCGGTGCCGATTGCGAAGCGCTTCGGCTTGATCAACACGATGGTATTCACGCATCTGCCGGCAAATGTCTGCCTGATTCTGGTTCCGTTCGCGCCGAACCTGGCCGTTGCAATCGCGCTGCTGCTGGCGCGCGCACTGCTGTCGCAGATGGACGTGCCGACGCGCACGTCGTACGTGATGGCGGTCGTGACGCCGGCGGAACGTCCTGCCGCAGCGAGCGCGACGGCCGTGCCGCGCAGTCTCGCAGCCGCGCTGAGCCCGCTGCTCGCCGGTTATCTGTTCTCGTTGTCGATATTCGGTTGGCCGCTGATCATCGGCGGCGCACTCAAAATATTCTACGATCTGCTGTTGCTCGTGCAATTCCGCCGCGTGCGTCCGGACCACGAGGCGGCGTAGAGCAACGCGCTGTCGCCTATGCAGATCCCGCCCGCGCCGTCAGCGCCGCGATCGCTTCTTCGCGCAATCCGCGTTTGTAGATCTTGCCGGACGCGATGCGCGGCAACTGCTCGGCTCGAACCCAGACGTGCTCCGGTACTTTGAACCGCGCCAGGTGTGAAGCGACGTGCGCGCGCACGTCGTCCGGTAGCAACGACATTCCCGGCTTGACCATCACCACGGCGGCGATCGACTCGCCGAGGCGCTCGTCCGGCACGCCGAACACCGCGCACTCGGATACGCTCGGATGATCGTGGATCACCGCTTCGACTTCCTGGCAGCCGTTGTTCTCACCGCCGCGGATGACCATGTCCTTGGCGCGGTCCGTGATGAAGACGAAGTCCTCCTCGTCCATGTGCCCGATGTCGCCGGAGCATACCCAGCCGCCTTTCAACGTATCGCGCGTCGCATCGGGCTTGTTCCAATAGCCGCGAAAATTCATCGCGCCCCGGATCCAGATCTCGCCGGTTTCCCCGGGCGCCACTGTTGCCCCGTTGGGCGCGACGATCTTGATGTCGACCATCGGCGGAATCGGCCGCCCGCAGCTGCGCGCGCGCTCGAGCAGGTCGGCGCCCGAAATGCTGGTGCCGAGGCCGTTCGTTTCCGTCATTCCATAGCCGGTGCCCGGCACGCCCGATTTCAGTTCTTTCGCGATCTGACGGCTATGCTCTGGCGCCATCGCCGCGCCGCCACCGCCCATCGATTTCAACGAGCGGGTATCGTACTTATGGAAGCTCGGCGACTGCACCATCTCCCACGACATCGTCGGCACGCCATTGAATTGAGTGATGCGTTCGGCTTCGATCAGTCGCAATGACTCTTCCGGGTCCCACTTGTACATGCCGACGAGCTTGCGCCCGTTGCGGAACGACGACATGAACTGAACGTTGAGTCCGGATACGTGAAAGAGCGGAACCGTGAGGATCATCGACGGTGGGAATTCAGGCGTGGCTTCCGCGAGTTCCGGGTTCAGGTGGACGGCGATCGCAGCACCGCACTCCCAGCCCATCACCGCGTGGATGATGCTGCGGTGGGTCGCCAGAACGCCCTTCGGATGCGCGGTGGAGCCGGACGTATAGAGGATCGTTGCGTTGGCGTCCGGCGCAATTGCGGGTTCCGGCATCACGTCGTTCGCAGCGCCGAGAAACTGTTGCCACGTCAGGATGCCGGGACGGTTCGCCGCGACCGGACGAATCGCAATCAACTGAAGATCGCGCGTTGCCTGCAGCGGCAGCACGCGCTCGAGGCGCTCGGCGTCGGCGAACAGCAGCCGCATGCCGCTGTCGTCGATGCCGTAGGCGAGCTCCTCGCTCGACCACCATGCATTCATCGTGACGGCGACGGCGCCGATCGAGGTGATGCCCATGAACGCGAAGAGCCACTCGGGGTAATTGCGGGCCGCGATACCGACGCGATCGCCGGCTTTGATGCCGACGCCCTGCAACCGTTGCGCAACGCGTGCTGCACGCACCCACGTCTCTGCAAACGAATACCGTTCGTCCTGGTAAACGTAAAAGTCCTTGTGGCCGTGCGCGAGGCTCGAGCGGTACAGCTCGCGCAGGTTGGCCGGCGCGTTCTTGAATACGCGAAACCGCTCGCCATCGATGTTCTGCTCGATGACCTCGTAGGGTTGTCCCGGCGCCGTCACGCGCGCGGACGCCGCTCGAATGGCCTCGATATTCATCTGACTACCCCCGCTTACGATCAAAAATTCTGCCACACGCGATCGAGTCTGTCCGCATACTAGCAGCCCAATGACGCAGGCAATCCCATCGCTGCTTCTCGCGGCACTCGCCGGCGCGATTGTCGCGGCGCTCGTACTCTTCGCCGTGCTCAAGCGGCGTACCCGGGCCGCATTCGAGGCCGGCGAGCAACGCCACGCCGAACGCGCGGCCGCGGAGCGGCAACTGCTCCAAGAACGCCTCGATGCGCGGATGCGCGAGAGCATCCGGCTGGAGCGTGCCGTGGACACCGCGACGCAATCGCTGACGCACAGCACCGACGAAAATCGACGCCTGCTCGCCGAAAACGCGGGGTTGTCGGCGCGCCTCGAAGAAACGGCGCGGGCGTTTGCCGAGAAAGAGCTGCAGTTCACGGCGACCGGTGCGTCGCTGAAGCGGGAATTCGAACTGCTCGCCAACAGAATATTCGAGGAGCAGGGTCAGTCCTTCGCGCGCAACAATCGCACGCAGCTGGATGCGCTATTGATGCCGTTTCGCGAGCAGATCACCGAGTTCAAGCAGCGCGTCGAACACGTCTACCACACGGACTCGCAAGATCGAGCGTCGCTGCTGACCGAAGTTCGCAATCTGCAGAGCGCCAGCGACAAGATCAATCAGGAGGCCGAGAACCTCGCGAAGGCGCTCAAGGGCGACAAGCGGCTACAGGGCAACTGGGGCGAACTCGTGCTCGAGCGTGTGCTGCACGAATCGGGTTTGCGCAAGGATCACGAATACACGTTGCAGGCGACGCACCGAACGGAGGCGGGGGACGCGCGGCGTCCCGACGTCATCATCCATCTGCCCGACGACAAGGACATCATCGTCGACTCCAAAGTCTCGCTGGTCGCATACGAGCGCGCGGTCGCGGCGTCCGAACCGGTGCTGCGCGAGAGCTTCCTGCGCCAGTACGTCAGCGATTTGCGCGCGCAGGTCAAACGCCTCGCCGAACAGGAATACGACCGGCTGCCGGGGGTGCGTTCGCTCGACTTCGTGCTGCTGTTCGTTCCGATCGAGTCCGCGTTCATGCTCGCGATGGAGCACGACGACCGACTGTTCACCGAGGCATTCAGCAAGCGGATCGTCATCGTCAGCCCAACGACGCTGCTGATGACGCTGCGGATCATCCACAACGTGTGGCGCTATGAAAAACAAACGCGCAACGCGCAGGAGATCGCCCGCCGCGCCGGTGCCCTTTACGACAAACTGCGCCTGGTCATGGAAGACATGGTCAAGCTCGGCGGGGCACTGCGCAGCGCCGAGGACAGTTATCAGACCGCGATGCAAAAACTCGCCAGCGGCAAAGGCAATCTGGTGGGTCACGTCGAACACTTTCGCGAACTCGGCGCCAGCGTGCGCCGACCGTTCCCGAAGGACCTGCTCGACTCGTCCGAGGACGCGCCCGGCGACGATGATTCCGAGATCAGCGTGGACCTGGTACCGCCGTTGATTGAGTCCAACGACGCAACGGACGCCAACGACGCCTGATGCTCACTTACTCCTGGATCCCGCCCGACGTCAGTTGGTGCGGATCCAACAACCGCTCGAGATCGGCGCGCTCGATCTGAGTCAGGTCCGCGGCCACGTCGATCACCGCGCGGCCTTCCTTGTACGCGGTCTTCGCGATCTCGGCCGCCTTTTGATATCCGATGATCGGGTTCAACGCGGTCACGAGGATCGGATTGCGGGCAAGCGCGCGGTTGATGTTGTCCTCGCGCACGGTAAATCCTGCAATCGCCGTATCTGCCAGCAGCCGCGCGACGTTGGCGAGCAACTCGATACTCTGCAACAGGTTGTACGCGATCACCGGCAACATCACGTTCAACTGGAAATTACCCGACTGGCCGCCGAGTGTGATCGTCGCATCGTTGCCGATGACCTGAGCCGCGACCATCGCCGCGGCTTCCGGAATCACCGGATTGACCTTCCCGGGCATGATGCTGCTGCCGGGTTGCAGTGCCGGCAGTTCGATTTCGCCCAGGCCCGCGAGCGGTCCACTGTTCATCCAGCGCAGGTCGTTGGCGATCTTCATGATGCTGACGGCGATGACTTTGAGCTGACCCGATAGTTCGACCGCCGTGTCTTGCGATGACAGCGACTCGAAGAAATTGGCGTTGGGACGCAGCGCCAGGCCGGTCTCTTTCGACAACTGGCGCGCGAATCGCGCGGCAAATTCCGGATGTGCGTTGATGCCGGTGCCAACCGCAGTGCCACCTTGCGGCAACGCATGCAGGCGCGGCAGCACGCAGCGTATGCGTTCACTGCCGCTGTTGATCTGTGCCGCCCAACCGCCGAGCTCCTGCCCCAACGTGACCGGCATCGCGTCCATCAGATGTGTGCGTCCCGTCTTCGCGACGTGCGCGAGTGCTTCCGCCTTGCTGCGCAGCGTCGAGGCCAGATGCGCGAGTGCAGGCAGCAGCGCCTCTTCGACCGCGAGCGCCGCCGACAAATGGATCGCGGTGGGTATCACGTCGTTTGAGCTCTGGCTCATGTTGACATGATCGTTCGGGTTGATCGGCACCCCGGCAGCGCGGGAGGCGAGGGTGGCCAAGACTTCGTTGGCGTTCATATTCGTGCTGGTGCCGGAGCCGGTCTGGAAGACGTCGATCGGAAACTGGTCGTCGTGCGCGCCCGACAGGACCACAGCGACGGCGTCTTGAATCGCGAGTGCGATGCGGCCATCGAGCAGGCCGAGATCGAGGTTCACGCGCGCCGCGGCACCTTTGATCTGGCACACCGCACGGATGAACCGCGGCGGCATGACGAGGCCGGAGATCGGAAAGTTCTGCACCGCGCGCTGGGTTTGTGCGGCGTACAACGCTGCCGTCGGAACTTCCAGTTCACCCATGCTGTCGCGCTCGATGCGCATTGTCGCTTTGGCCACGCGCCGACTCCCTTGCTTGATGAGGCACCAAATCTAGACCAGCCGAAGCGTGATGAACAGCCTTGCGAAAGTTGCTGTGCGTCTCAAAAACAGCGTGGCGAATCCGACGCGGCACGCTGCGCCATAATCGAGCCGTTGGCAACGCAGGCCAAAACGAGACGGTGATCACAGGTGGAATGGCGTGCAGTGCACTGGTATCGACCTGCGCCATTGATCTGTAACTCAGGTCTTACAGAAACGTACATGGGTTTCACAGAACTTCTGGACGTGCCTGGGGTTAAATGGCTGTCGCGAGAACGGACATCCAGGCGAGTCAACGAGGGATATGCGATGCTGGTTTTAACCCGGCGTGCTGGCGAGTCGATCATGATCGACAACGACATCGAGTTGAAGGTGCTGAAGATACGCGGTAGCCAGGTCCACCTTGGAATCGAAGCGCCCAAACGCGCCGCGGTCCATCGCAAGGAAGTATGGCTGCGTATTCAAGACGAACACGCCGATCCCGAACCGCCCCAGATCTCCCACGCCACGAACGAGTAGTCGAAAACGCGCCGCGACACACGGCGCGATCAAACGTTCGATTCCTGCTCCTTCTGCTGAACCTCTTTCTCTTTGACTTCTTTCTCTTGAAGCGCGACGCCGATGAACGCGGGTGTCTCGCAGATCGCGTACGGATGAATGTGGCGTTCGTCGAGCGCGTGCCGCCAAGGGCGCACGCCTTCGAGCTGCTCGCGGCGTAACGCGTCATCGCCTGGCTTCAGCATCAGGCTGTCGAGCGCGGTGAAGATCGGACTGACGGGTGCCAACGTGTCGAAGTCGCAGCGACTCACCCACATCCCTTTGTGTAATTCGTCGACATCGATGGCGCGTATGTTCGCCCAGTGGGCGAGCTCGAGCGGGGTGCCGGTCGCGAGAATCAGCGGCAGAGTTGCGCCCGCGTCATGTGCGGCCTGCAACAACTCCGCCGCGATCAACCACGGCAGATCATCGCGGTAAGCGCCGCGACCACCGTTGTCGATGATCGCGGCCAGCGCCTTGGCCGACACGCTGACCACGATGCAGTAGGGATAGACCCTCACCGACAATCGCCGCTTTTTGTGGAAAGCCGTACTACTGTAAATTCATACATAGCTATCTCTATAATACGTGCGACATTCGAAGCGCCGCCGTCGTGCCCTTACTGCAGCCAAACGTTCCGCCACCCCCGCACTACTACGCAGACAACCTGCTGCGAATGTTGCGAGCGGTCTCGGGGCAGTATAACGACATCCTGCTGGACTCCGAGCGCGACTATCTCAAGCGCGCCTTTACGTTATCGGTGGACGCGCAACGCCTGTATGCGCGGCTGCTGACGCGCAAAGGTCCGCTGATTCGGATCGACTCGCTCCGCTATCGCGAAGTGCTCGACCTCGAAGGCTCCCTGGCGGAACTGGAAGGGGCGGCGCTGCTGCAACGGGATCCGCCGCTGCCGGCGGATCAGTGTCTCGAACGGCTCACGCGCGCGGAACTCGCCGCGTTGTTTCCGTATGTCCGGGTCGCGCGCAAGGAGCTGCAGGTCGACACGATCGCCGCGCGCTATCCGGATCACCACGTTCGCGCCGTCGTGGAACGGCGGCACGGCATGTGCGTGACGCTCGACTGCGAACACCTCTCGCTGATGCAGACATTGTTCTTCGGCGAGTCGCGCGCCGATCTGTCGATGTTAGTGCTCGAGGATCTCGGCATGCGACGCTTCGAAGCCTACGCGTTGGATCCGCAGCATCGGCAATTTCATGATCGGGGTGAACTCGACGAATACCTGGCGCTGCACGCAGTGCGCATACCGCTGCGCCGCCTCGAGGCGCGCTGGCAGCGCGCCGTCGCCGTCGACGTGCTCGCTGCGCTGTGGGACGTCCGCGAACGGCGCTCGCTCGAACGCGTGCGCGGCGGCCTCGTGAATCAGTTGGGCCGCTGTGCCGAGCGCGCTGCCGACTACGACGTCGCGCTCAGTGCGTATGGCCGCGCATCGCGCGCGCCCGGGCGTGAACGGCGCGCGCGATTGTTGCGTCGGCTAGGTGATCACGCCGGCGCCGACGCGGCGCTCGACGCGATCGAACGTGCACCGCTCAGTGCCGGCGAGCGCTACTTCGCCCGGCAGTTCCGAGCATCCCGGAGGAATCCGCGGCGCGCGCCGCCGGAACGCGTGCTGCGAATCGCAGCACCGCCAACGGACGGTGTCGAGGCAGCCGCGCTGGCCGCGTTGACGCGAGACGGCGGCGCCGGTCGGCACCTCGAAAATCTAGCGTCGCTGGGGATGTTCGGGCTCGCGTTCTGGGATGTCATTTTTGCGCCGGTCGACGGCGCATTCGTCAATTCGTATCAGGATCGACCGCTCGACCTGTACTGGAACGACTTTCGCAGCACGCGATCGGCGGCGATTTCCGCGCGCTTCGCGGCGCTCGCGCAACGCTGCGCGTTGATGCGCGCGGTATGCGCGACGGGTCGGGCGAAGTACGGCATCAGCAACGCGCTCGTCGATTGGCGCGCGCTCGATGCACTGTTCATCCGCCGCGCCGTGCGCTGCGTACCCGCGCGCGTTTGGCTGTCGATCTTCGATTACATGCTCGACGACCTGGAGCAGACGCGTACCGGATTTCCCGACCTCACGCTGCTGTTTGGTCGCGGCCGTTTCCAGTTCGTCGAAGTGAAGGGACCCGGTGATCAGCTGCGCCGCGAGCAACGGTTGTGGTTCGAGTTCTTCGCGAAGGCCGACATCGGCGCGTGCGTGCTGCGGGTCGAGTGGTAGTGGCCGACGTGCCGGTGCGCCTCGCGCTTGCCGTACGTCAGCTCGCGCAGCTGACGTGCCGCAGCGGCGACATTCATTTCCGTTACGACGACTGCGCCGAGAGCCATGAAGGCATCGCGTTGCAGAAGCGCTTGCAGCGTGATCGACCGTCGGGCTATCAGCGCGAGGTGAAGGTTGTGGGCGTCTGGCGCGACGGCGACGTCGAGCTCGAGTTGAGCGGGCGCGCCGACGGTTGCGATGTGCAGCAGCGTCTCGTCGAGGAATTCAAGACCACGCGGACGGACCCCGCGCGGTTGTTCACGCACTTGGGCCCGGTTCATCTGGGCCAATTGAAACTCTACGCGGCGTTGCTCGCTCGAACCGACGCGCAACAGGCGCAATGGAATTTGAACCTGCTGTACTGCAATCCCGATTCCGGCGCGGTCACGCCGTATGCCACGCGCGCGAGCGCCGAGGAGCTCGAGGCATTTCTACAGCAGTGCTGCGCGCGCCTCGCGGTGCGGCTCGCCGATCTGCACGCCCACCGCGTTCGCCGCGATGCGAAACTCGCGCAACTGCAGTTCCCATTTCCGCGTTTTCGGCTCGCGCAGCGAGCGTTGTCTGCGGAGGTTTACCGGACCGTGCGCGATGGCGCGGCGCTCTTGTTCGAAGCGCCCACAGGCAGCGGCAAAACCGTGGGCGCACTGTTTCCGTCGCTGATCGCAATGGGCCAGGGCAGTGTCGATCGGCTGGTCTTTTTGAGTTCCAGAACGACGGGCCAGGCCAGCGCCGAAGCCGGTATGCACGTGCTCGGTACCGATGCCGTGATTCGTCGCGTCACGGTGACGGCAAAGGCAAAAATCTGCTTCATGCCGGAACCCGTTTGTGATCCCGCAATTTGTCGCTTTGCAAAAGGGTTCTACGACCGCAGCGACGCCGCGGTGACGCAGCTACTCGCGACCGGCACGATGACGCGCGCGGCCATCGAAGAGGTCGCACGAGCACATGACGTATGTCCGTTCGAACTGTCGCTCGAAGCCGCAGTGTGGGCCGACGTCGTGATCTGCGACTACAACTATGTCTTCGACCCCGTGGTGCGCCTCAAGCGTCTCGCTGGCGTCACCGGTGACCGTATTGCGCTGCTGATTGACGAGGCGCATCAGCTCGGCGATCGCGTGCGCGATGCGCTGTCGACGGTGTTTTCACGCAGCGTCCTGCGGCGCGCCCGTCCGGTTCTGGCGGCAGGTCTGCCCACGCGCCGCGCCTCCGCGTTAGACCGGCGGCTGACCGAACTGCGACGCGAGGTGGTACGCCAACGCGGCGTCGATCGTGCTGCATTCGAGTGCCGCATCGACGTGCCGGATGCGTTGTTGCGCGCCGCCGACGCGCTGCTCGAATCACTCGTGGGCGTGCACGCTCACGCGCAGCCCGAACCTGAAGTGACCGAACTGACATTCGCGCTGTTGCGCTTGACGCGCGTCGCAGCGTGGTTCGATGCCGGGCGTTTTGCCACTTTCCTGCGCGGTAACGGCCGCGATATCGAACTCGATCTGCGGTGCATCGACGCAAGCGCCGCGATTGCCGATACATTGAAGGAGTATCGCGCGCACGTGCGTTTCTCCGCGACGTTGTCGCCGTTCGAACTGACCGCTCGCGCGCACGGGCAGCCGGATGCACGAACGCTGCGCCTGCCGTCGCCGTTTCCACCGGAGCGTCTCGGTGTCTTCGTGGTACCGGACGTCAGCACGTTGTACCGCCGGCGCGGTGCCACGCTCGCGGCGTTGGTGCGCGTGGTGCACACACTGATCGAGTCGCGCCGCGGCAACTACCTGATCGCGCTGCCGTCGTTCGACTACCTCGACCTCGTCGCGGCTGGCTATGCCGCTGCCCATCCGCAGCAACCCATCGTGCGCCAGACGCGCGGCATGACCGACGCCGCCCGCGCAGACTTCATCGCGGCGTTTCATGCGAGCGACCGAGCGATCGTCGGATTTGCGGTTCTCGGCGGCGTCTTCACTGAATCGATCGATCTGCCAGATGGCGCGCTGATCGGCATCGCGGTCGTCGGCATCGGTCTGCCGCCACCGACACTGGAACGTGACGCGATGGCACAACTGATCGACGCACCGTTCGGTCGTATGCTCGCGTATGAGCAACCAGCGCTGACGCGCGTCGTGCAGGCCGCGGGTCGGTTGATTCGCCGCGACAGCGATCGCGGCGTCGTGTGTCTGATCGACGCGCGTTATCTCGCGCGTGAATACCGCGCGTATCTGCCGACGCATTGGCGGCCCATCCGTACATCGAGCAGCCAGTTGGCGAGCGCGCTGGCTGGATTCTGGAAAGCCGGATAACCTTCCGGGCCGTTTTTGTTCCGCCCTTTCGGGCCTTTTGCATGGACCTCGCGATGGAATTCCGGCGCACCAAGATCATCTGCACGATTGGTCCGGCAACGGCGAGCTACGAAATGCTCGAACAGCTGCAGCACGCGGGGATGAACGTCGTGCGCCTCAACATGTCGCACGCCGATCAGGTGGAAGCGGCGAAGATCGTCGGCTGGGTGCGTACGTTGAACCGCAAAGTGCACTATCCGATTGCGATCATGCTCGACACGCAGGGACCCGAGATCCGCACCGGCGACCGGGAGCAGCCGATGGTGCTCACCGCGGGAGACGTCGTGACGTTGACCGTGCGCGGGGACGTCGACGTCGAGCACCGCTCGATTCAGGTCAACTACGCCGACCTCGTGACGTCGGTCGAGGTTGGCGATCGCATCACCATCGACAACGGCCTGATCAATTTCGACGTTCTGGAAAAAGACGGCGCGCGACTGAAGTGCCGCGTCGTCGACGGCGGCACCCTCGGGAGCAAGCGTCACGTCAATCTGCCCGGCGTCCGCATCAATCTGCCATCGATCACCGAAAAAGACCTCAAGGATATCCGCTGGGGCATGGCGAACGACGTCGACTTCATTGCGCTGTCGTTCGTTCGCTCTGCGGCCGACATCGTCGAGTTGCGCAAACTGCTTGGCGCGCGCGCCCAGGGCATCAGGATCGTCGCCAAGATCGAAGATCGCGAGGGTGTGGCGAACATGGACGAAATCGCGCGCGCTGCCGACGGCGTGATGGTGGCGCGCGGAGACCTCGGCATCGAGACCAACATCGCGGAGATGCCGAATCTGCAGCGCAAGATCGTCAAGAGATGCGCGGTACTCGGACGCCGTTGCATCGTCGCGACACACTTGCTCGAATCGATGATCGGAAATCCTATCCCCACGCGCGCCGAGGTCACCGATGTCGCGAACGCGATCTATGAAGGTGTCGACGCGGTGATGCTGTCGGGCGAAACGAGCGTCGGCCGTTATCCGGTGCGCTGTGTAGCGCAGCTCGACGAGATTGCCCGCACGAGCGAAATGCAGCCGGGACTCGGCTTCGAGCAGGAACTGATTTCGACGTCGGACAAACAACACCTCGCGACGTCCGCGGCGCGGCTCGCGGAATCGGTGAATGCGGCCGGGATCGTCGTCATCACGCGACGCGGAATCATGGCGGATCTCGTCACGAATTGCCGCCCGCGTACCGTGCCGATCTACGCATTCACGAACAACAGTCAGACGCGTCGACGGCTCGTGATGAATCGATCGGTCATCAGTTTCCGGACCGCATTTTCACAGGATCCGGAGAAAACACTGGCGACGGCTTTCAAGGTGCTGATACAGCGCGAAGGGCTGGCGCCAAACGCCAAGGTCGTCGTCATATCCGACGTCCTCGCACAACAGCGCATCGACGCGATTCAGATTCGACCTTTGAACTCGACCGGCGCCCCGAAAACGTAGTCGCCGTCACGACGCCATCGCGCTCCAGAGCATCCGCGCGGCCACGAGGATCAGCAGGCCGCCGAACGCCCGCCGCAACGGGATGGGTGCTGTGCGATGCGCGATGCGCACGCCGATCGGCGCTGCGACCATCGCCGTACAAACGATCCATACAAGCGCCGGCAAATAGACGAAGCCGAGCAAACCATCGCCTATGTGCGTCACCGTCAATCCGCGC
>CAYUMA010000216.1:0-2638 GCA_964445675.1 uncultured Pseudomonadales bacterium
ATGGGCGCCGCGTATGGTCGCTGCCGGCGCGATCGTCATCGATCAGTCGTCGGGGTTCCGGCTCGATCCGTCCGTGCCGCTGGTCGTGCCCGAGATCAACGCCGCCGATTTGAATTCGCACAGCGGCATCATCGCGGGACCCAACTGCACGACCGCCGTCGCGATCATGGCGGTGGCGCCGTTGCACCAGGCATTCGGCGTCGACTACGTCGTCAGCTCGTCGTATCAGGCGATGTCCGGCAAGGGGCGCGACGGCATGTCTGAGTTTCTCGATGCGTCGTCGAAGGCCGTCACTCAGAGCGAAGGTCTGCGCGGACATCAACCGCTCGACGTACCCGCCCCCGTGCAGTTCCCGCACCTCTCGGCGTTCAACGTGTTCCCGCAGTGCGAGGAATTTCGCACCGGGGAGGACACCTCGACCGAAGAAGAAAAAATGCAAGCCGAGCTGCGCAAGATCCTGCACGCGCCGAATCTCGCGGTGCACGCGACGGCGGTCCGCGTACCGGTCCTCGTGGGGCACACGGTGTCGCTCGCGATGAGCCTCACGAAACCCGCGAGTCCACACGACGCGCGTCGCGTCTTCGCGTCGTTTCCCGGCGTGCGAGTGCTCGACGAACCGTGGACCGGAAAATATCCGACGCCGCTGGCGGCCGCGGGAATCGACGACGTGCTCGTCGGGCGCTTTCGCACTGTCCCGTTTCTGAAGAATGGGTTGGCCGCGGTCGCGTCTGGCGACAACCTGCGCAAGGGCAATGCGTTGAACGCGATCCAAGTGGCCGAGATCATCTTCGGCCTGGTCCGTTAAGCTCATCTGTTAGTTCGTGCTGGCGTTCCACCGCGTGTACGTCGGCGGCCAACTCGGCCGCGTCCCGTACTTGGCGTGCAGCACGCGTTCGAGTAGCAACTCGAACAGTGTGTCGTTCGACGTGAACGCCCCCGTCGCCGTGTACGTGTCGTAGACGATCTTGCGAACTGCAGCGTCCGCTACGCGCACGCCGACTGCAGCCACATAGAACTCGTCGTCGACGTCCGGCATTGGGATTGTGTGCAGCGCGCAACGGCCGTCGCGCAACAGGTCATGGACTTTCGGCGAGTGATTGCCGATGAAGACGTAGAGGCCGCCTGCGGCGAGTACCGGACATACGGGGTGAATGCGCGGCGCGCCGTCTTTGCGCAGCGTCGCCAGATAGCCGAGGCCGACCGGGAATTGATAGATCAGCGCGCGTCCCGCGCTCGCGAGCTCAGGGTGTGACGCTTCAAGCTCGGACCAGCGCTTCATCACGATTGGCTCCTGCTACCGGAGAGGTCTCACGTAAAGCAAACGCCGGGAACCCCGATCGCCGCTTCGATATCCGGGTGACGCCATTCAGAACCAATAGTCCGCAACACATTTCCCATCGCGTGGCAGGTCGTCATAGCTCACGAGACCATCGAAATGGTCGATCGGAATCTGTGCGATGGGCTCGGGCTCCGTCAGCCGCAGATTGACGGCGATGCGACGCCGCCCCGCGTCGTCGGGCATCTGCGCTCGCCAATACGCGACGCAGCCACACGTCCGACAGAAATGAAACTGGATCCAATTCTTGCCGCGCAGGTATATCTGCGTCGGACCCGAGACGCGGATGCTCTCACCTTCGAAGTCATACGCCCACAGCGTGCCGTAGCGGCGACAGAGCGTGCAATTGCACGCGGTCGCGCCCTCCGGCATCCCGTCGAACCGCCATTGAACTGCACCGCAGTGGCACGCACCTTCGATCATTGTCGTTACACTCGAACAGTCATTTCTCGATTCTCGATCGTGCGTCACGCCCAGCGCCAGGACTGCGGCAACGTGCGACGCAGCGCGTACATGTGCCGAATGATCTGGCCCTCGTGCATGACCTCGTGTTCCGATAACAACGCGAGCAGATCATCGCGCGACGGTGTCCAGTCGGTGACGCGCGCAACGACTCCGTGCACTGCGTGCGCAGAGTCGGCGAGCGCAGCGATGAAGTCAGCGCGATCAAAAGAACTCATCGAGCACGAAAATCCGCGCCACTCACCGGCCTCGATGGCCTTCGCATAACTCTCCCGCGCGCCAACGATGCACCACAGATGCTCCTTGATCGTCTTGCTCTTCGGAACATCGATGCTGGCGCCGAAATCAGTTGTTTCGATTTCCGCAACAAGCTCCGAATAGCACTGCATGCGCTGGCTGAGATTTCGAATGATCGCGTCTCTCATGATGAACTCCGCGGCCTCAGCCGCCTAACGTCTTACCTGAGGGGCTGCCTCCATGGCTCAGCGCCACATGCCAAGAATCAGACCATAGATGCCGAACTGAAGGGTGTGGTAGCCACCGTCGATGAGCAACAGCGTGCCGCTGCGATTCGCAAACTGGTAGTTGATGCCGAAACTCGCGGCGACAATACCGGCACCGATCGCAAGCCCCTGCATGAAGGCTCGCACCGGATCCACCGGCGCGGGGATCAGCCACGCGTAGACGAATGCTGCGAGCAACGCGAAAACGAAACTCAGCCCGAAGATTTTGGCTGGATGACCCTCGCCCGGCTTCCGCGCGTCGCCCGCCTCGCGCTGCCAGACTTTGCCGAAAAGGATCGGTGAATACCAAAGACCGCCGAGCAAAAAACTGGACACA
>CAYUMA010000217.1:0-3395 GCA_964445675.1 uncultured Pseudomonadales bacterium
GCTGCTCGGGCTGCTGTCGGGCCTGGTCGAGGGCAACTGGCTCAACCGCAACGAGGCCTACAGCGCCGCGCTGTTCTACGTGCTGGTCTACGTCATCATGTCGGTGGGCGCGTTCGGCATGCTGCTGTACCTGTCGCGCGCCGGCGTCATGTTTGGCACCGCGGAGGGCGCCTCGACCGCGCTGTTGGTAGCGACGGCGGGTTGCAACTTCGCGTGGGGCATCATCGATGCAGCCTTGCTGCTGCTCGGCCGGATCTTCGATCGCAGCCGGTTGGCGCGACTGGGTAAAGCCATCGCCCTCAGTTCCGACGATGCCCACGCGCTGGCGATCGTCGCGAACGAGCTCGACGAGACCCTGGTGCCGATTACGTCCGATGCGCAGCGCGCGACGTTGTATCGAGAGGTCATCGCACGCGTGCGGACATCGCCGCGGCGCCCGACACGACTCACTCGCACCGACTTCTACGCCGCGTTCGGGGTGTTCCTGATGGTGGTCGTGACGACGCTCCCCGCCGCAGCGCCGTTTCTGTTGATCAATGATCCGTGGCTTGCGCTGCGAGTGTCGAACGCGCTGCTGATCGGAGCGTTGTTCTGGGTCGGGTTCCGCTGGGCCGGTTACACGAACATCAATCCGTGGATTGCGGGCGGATCGTTGACGGCGCTCGGAATCGCGCTGGTACTGGTGGCTGTCGCGCTCGGCGGCTGATGCCGCATCAGGTGCATTCGCGCGGTACACGTACCCGCGTCGATCGCCCACGCGATTGTGCCAATCAGACTGATCGATCGTCGATGCGTCGAATCGGCAGACCAAGGACACCGCGCTCGATCGCACCAGGAGCACCGGGGTCGAAGGGCCTTCGTGTACTATCGCACCACTACATGTTCTCGGCGTTGGCGCTCGCGCTGGCCCGGAAACGACGACGACTTCCGCCTCGCGGTCGATCGTGCGCTATCGGAGATCTATGTGGATCCCCAATTCGGTGCGTTGTGTACGGCGACATTCGGTGCCCCGGACGCGGATACGGTCGCGTTCTTCCGGTCCATAGCCGTTCCAAGATAGCGCGGCCCCACGCGTCCGTAGTTGGCGTCTCGGAGCAGTTGGAGAGTGATGGCGATGCGACGAACCATACGCGGAACGAGCGTGTTGCTTGCCCCCTTATCAGTGTTGGCAGCGCGTAGCGCCGATGCGTCGTTCCTCGCCGGCGACGCGCTCGATTCCTTCGCCAACGGCATGGCATGGTTCATCCTCATCGTGATGCCCCCGATTGCGATTGGACTCTTCTGGATGGTGCACGTGTTGCCGCAGAAGGTCGCGGAAAAACGGCACCATCCGCAGAAGGAAGCGATCCACATGCTGTGCCTGCTGTCGCTGGTGTTCGGCGGGATGCTGTGGCCGATCGCGTGGCTGTGGGCCTATTCGCGGCCGGTCGTGTCGGCGATGGCCACCGGCACGGAGAAGCACGTGGATTATTTCGTCGAACACGCGGAGCTGGCGGAGGCGGGCGAGCTGCCGCTCGATCGCGTGAGGTCGATCCGGGCGGAACTCGATGGCGTCGAGGCGCGCGGTTTCCTCAGCGAGGACCTGCGCCGTCTGCGTGATCGCCTGAAGCGGGTCGAAGATCGTCAGGGCGCGCCAGCAGGGGGCGTTGCCTGACATGGAAGCATTGCTGATTGGGATCTACTCGTTCTTCGTCTGGCTGATCTTCTTCAAGTTCAAGTGGCTGCCGTGGAACGGCACGTCGCAGGTGATCGTCGTGACGATTCCGATCATCGGCATCACCGCGCTGATCCTCACGCTCAACATCGTCGCGCCGTCATCGCCCGATGTGCGCGTGCTGAAATACGTCGTCAACATCGTGCCGCAGGTGCGCGGCCGGATCATCGAAGTGCCGGTCGAATCGAATCGCCTGGTGAAGAAGGGCGAAGTGCTCTTCAGGATCGATCCGACACCGTACGAGATTCAGGTACGTTCCCTCGAAGCGTCGCTCGTGAATGCCGAGGGGAACGCGAAGAAGACGCAGGAGGATCTGGTTGCCGCGATCGGCAGAACGCAAGCGATCGAGTCACAGCTCTCGCTCGCGACGATGCGCGTGGGGCAGAACACGGAACTCGTGGCGCAGGGTGCCGGCGATCGGTTCGCACTCGAATCGTCCCAGACCGATGTGAAGCGGCTGCAGGCCGATCTCGCGTCCGCGCGCGCGAACGAGTCGGCCATCCGCGCCAGGCTCAACGCCAAGGTCGACGACGACCTGGCCGAGGTAGCGCAGGTGCGCGCGCAACTCGCGCAGGCGCAGTGGGAGCTCGAGCAGACAACGCTGTACGCGCCGGCCGACGGTTATGCGATCAACGTGCAGATCCGGCCCGGCGCAATGACGGCAGCGTTTCCGTCGCTGCCGGTGATGACGTTCGTCGAGTCCAAGTACCAGATCATTGCGCTGTATTCGCAGAACGAGTTGCATCTGATCGAACCCGGCGACGAAGCGGAATTCACGCTGTTGACGTATCCGGGCGAGATCATCAAGGCGCACGTCGACTCGATCGTGTGGGCGCAGGGGCAGGGTCAAGCCGCAATATCGAGCACATTGCCGCAGACCGGTTTTGCCCCGGTTCCGCCGAATCGATTTCCGGTGAGGCTCACGGTGGATGAGCGGCACAAGGACCTGTTCCTCGCGGCGGGCGCCGTCGGCAATGGCGCTGTCTATACAAAACACGGTGCAATGATCCATATCCTGCGCAAGGTCATCCTGCGCGTCGGCACGAAGCTCGACTACGTGGTTCTGAAGCTGCACTGATGCGGTGGCGTGCCCGCAGTCGTGTCGTAGTACTCGTTGGGTTGACGGCGCTCGCGACGGCGTGTGCGCTGAAGGATCCGCCCGAGCGTGCGGATATTCATGACCAGGGACTGCCTGGCGTGCAGGTTCCAGAGAACTGGCAGGCACCGTCAACGGCAGGCGCGGTGGTCGAAACGTGGCTGGCGAGCTTTCAGGACCCGCGCCTCGAGGCGCTCGTTGGCGAGGCGCTGGCGTACAACCCCGATCTGAAAGTGGCGGCCGCGCGCGTCGAACAGGCGACCGCGGGCCTCAAGGCGGCGGGTGCGCAACTCGGCCCGGCGGTGAACGCGGCCGGCAGGGGGGGCGGGAAGCTCGGCGGCGATTTCACCGGCACATCGGGCGTGCTGTTGTCCGCGACGTGGGAACTCGATCTGTGGGGTCGGTTGCGTTATGGAAGGCGCGCCGCGGAGGAATCGTATCTGTCGACCGAGGCCGATCTCGCAGGCGCCCGTCAGTCGATCGCGGCGATGGTCGCCAAGGGTTGGTTCCTCGCCATTGAGAGCCGCCAGCAGCAGGAGATCGCGCAGCAGATGATTGGCGACGCTGAGAAATCCGTCGAGCTCG